>CABSZR010000029.1 GCA_902482185.1 uncultured Collinsella sp.
GTATAGGCGCGCACCAAGCCACCAGGTCCCAACAGCGTGCCACCAAAATAGCGCGTCACCACGCAGCAAACATTTTTGAGCCCCGCGCCGCGCAGCACCTCGAGCGTCGGCATACCGCTCGTGCGGCTCGGCTCACCATCATCGCTCTGGCGCTCGCGTCCATCGACTAAAATCCACGCGGGAACATTGTGTCGAGCGTCGTAATGACGCTTGCGAACCATCTCGATAAAGGCATTCGCCTCATCCTCGGACTCAATATGGACCAGCTGGGCAATAAACCGGCTCTTGCGGTCCACAAACTCGCCCGTAGCCTCATTATTCGATTGCAGAGTAAAATAGCTGTCCAACAAAGCCCCTCAACAAAATAAAGCGCGGCAACAAACAGTCTCAATAATACGGCAAAGAACGTACCGTTAATCCCGGTAAATAGAACGGCAACACCGATGATTCCGTAAACGAAAGCGAGAACCCGTCAGCGCGAGCAAGGTGCCTTGAAAGACGAAGGCATTGACCTTATGGTCATGCCCGAAGGCTTGAAAGGCAGATTGCCGCGCTGACGGGTTCGCAGCGTCAACAAAGTGCTGAGTGGGCCGATAAGCCGGGTTCTGTCGTGAACGGTCATTTATCTTGTCTGAACGTTACCGTGCAGCTCCACGCACGCTACCCGAACGCGGACCGGGCCGGCCCATAGCGTTCCTATTCGCGCTTGCTCCGGATGGGGCTTGCCAAGCCGCCGTGTTGCCACGACGCTGGTGGTCTCTTACACCACCGTTTCAGCTTTTCCCTTTACGCCTTGCGGCGCAGGTGGGAGTCTTCTTTTCTGCGGCGCTTTCCGTCGGATCACTCCGCCCGGCCGTTAGCCGGCATCCCGCCCTCTGGAGCCCGGACTTTCCTCACGCGTACTGCAAGCAGCACATCGCGCGACCGTCTGGCCCACTCAGCAGTGCAAGAGTGTAACACACCGTTGCCGCAGGCAATGGCACAACACAAGGGCTCGCACGATAAACCAAGAACCACCCATGCGCTACAATAGTCCCGTCGATGGGCAACGTCGTCAGTCGAGACGCGACCGCGCTCCGCACCCCTCCGTCTACTCGGTACGTTCCCGCCTCCTCCCCGAGGCGGGATGTCGGCATTTTTCATGCACCGACAACCCAATAGCAAACAGACAACCCGGGCAGCATTGCGCACGGATAGCATCGCGCGCCTCAGCAGCAAATGCAAAAAGGGATCCGTCCATTGCGGACGGATCCCTTAAAACAAGTGATCGTCAAACCGATTTACTCGGCGTCGGTCTCCTCGTCCTTCTTCTCGGAAGGCAGCGGGGTAACCTCGATCTCGACGCCCAGAGTCTCAGCAGCAGACTTCATGGACAGGGAGATACGACGACGGTCGAGGTCGATCTCCATGACCTTGACCTGAACCTTGTCGCCCACGTGGGTGACCTGAGAAGGCTGGTCGACGTGCTTGTTGGCCATCTCGGAGATGTGCACCAGGCCCTCGATGCCCTCGCCCAGGTCGACGAAAGCGCCGAACGGGACAAGCTTGGTCACAGTGCCCTCGACGATAGCGCCGACGGGGTACTTCTTGACCAGTGCGCGCCACGGATCCTCGGTGGTCTGCTTGAGACCCAGGGAGATGCGCTCACGGTTGAGATCGACGTCGAGAACCTCGACCTCGACCTCCTGGCCGACCTTGACAACCTCGGAAGGATGGTTGACGTGGTTCCAGGAGAGCTCGGAGATGTGGATGAGGCCGTCGATGCCGCCGAGGTCGACGAAGGCGCCGAAGTCGACGATGGAGGAAACGGTGCCCTGGAGACGCATGCCAGACTTGAGCTTGGACAGGATCTCGGAGCGCTCGGCCTTACGGGACTCCTCGAGCACGACGCGACGGGAGAGGACGACGTTGTTGCGGTTGCGGTCCATCTCGATAACGCGGGCCTCGATGCGGGTGCCCATGTAGGAGGTGAGGTCCTTGACGCGACGGAGGTCGACGAGGGAAGCGGGCAGGAAGCCACGCAGGCCGATGTCGAGGATCAGGCCGCCCTTGACAACCTCGATAACCTCGCCCTCGACGTTCTCGCCGGAGTTGAACTTCTCCTCGATGCGGTTCCAAGCACGCTCGTACTCGGCACGCTTCTTGGACAGGACCAGACGACCGTCCTTGTCCTCCTTCTGGAGAACCAGAGCCTCGATGGGATCACCGAGTGCAACGATGTCTGCAGGGTTAGCGTCCTTGCGGATGGACAGCTCGCGGACCGGGATAACGCCCTCGGACTTGAATCCGATGTCAACGAGCACCTCGTCATGCTCGATCTTAACGACAGTGCCGTTAACGAGATCGCCCTCATCAAAGTCGGTAATCGTACCGTCGATGAGGTTGTTCATCTCCTCCTCGTTGACATCGTCAAGAGAGAAAATGGACGAGTTCTGAATCTCACTCAAAGGTGGACCCCTTTCGAACTACGGGGCCCCGATTGCTAGGACCTACAGAAGGGTGCGACAAGCACACAACGTTTAGGAACACTCGGGAGCCGACAGATACTAATGTGACGCTTATGCAATCACGTTCGTATAGGTTACGGGGAAATGAGTTCAATTTCAAGCGTGAACTGCGATTTTTTACTCGTGTGGAGACTTTTTCGTAATCTTATGAACACACGTCTCCGCAACTTGACGATAACCAGCCAGGCATTCGGCTTTGGGGTAAAGTATCCGGAGCCAACGACTCTAGATCAAATTTACGAGAAAGGTGCCCGCGTGCTCAAAGCAGTCGTTTTCGATATGGACGAGACGCTTCTTAGCATCAACCTCAACGCGTTCATCCTTCGCTATTTTAAGGATGTCTCATCGATGCTCGCGGATATCGGGCACCGCAGCCGCGGTGGCACGATGGCGCGCCTCGGCACCATCCTGGTCGACCTCAACGCCAATCGCCGCAGCGGCACGGACAACCGCACCAATCTTGAGTTTTACCAAGAAGAGGTCGAGCGCCGATGCGGGATCTGCCTCTCCGACCCCCTCATCTACGAGGCGTTTACCTACTACGACCGCGAAGTGCTTCCGTACAAGAACGACGATGTCATCAACGCCCACGCCATGCCGGGCGCACACGCCGCGCTCCAGGCCGTACAGGACGCAGGGCTGCGCTGCGCGCTCTTTACCAACCCCAGCTTTCCCCAGGGCGCCATCGAGTGCCGCATGGGTTGGGGCGACCTGGCCGACGCTCCCTTTGAGCTCGTCACGCACATGGGAAACACCACCCGCTGCAAGCCCGATGCCACCTACTATCTAGAGCAGCTTCAGGTGATGGGGCTCGAGCCGCACGAGGTCCTTATGGTTGGCAACGATCCCAAACGCGACTTCCCGTCCCCCGATTGCGGCATCCAAACCGCCTTTGTGGGCCAGGGCAAGCCCAGCCGAGCCACCTGGCGCGGAACCATGGAAGACTTCGCCCGCGACTTTAACGCCGTAATCGAGGCCTTCTACGAGCACCAAATAGCCGACGAACTATCGTAGGCGCCAGAACATCTAGCGCAGTTGCGGTGAGATAGTTCCTGTTTGCCCCTCACCCGGGTAATTTTAGGAACTATCTCACCGCAACTTAATATCTAGCAGACCTGGGTTTTACCGATCATGATGTTGAGGATCTCGATGTCGGTGTCCTTCATGCCCACGCGGCCTACGTAGCCCATACTGGCGATTGTCTGCTCAACGGTATCTTGGATCAGGCCCTCGCCGGCGCGGAAGCCGCGACCCTGCATGGCCATATCATGGCCCAGAATCGCCGCATCGACGGCAGCCGAGATCTTGGCGGCACAGCTCGCCTTGGCGCCGTCGCACACGATGCCGCCCACGTTACCGAGCGTATTCGAGACCGTCGCGCCAATCTGCTCGCGCGTGCCACCGCACAGCCAGGTAATCGCAGCGCCGGCGCCGCACGCGGCGCAAATAGCACCGCAAAACGCCGAGAGCGCACCAATATAGCTCTTGATATGCACGGCGATAAGATCGGACAGCATCACGGCGCGCACCAAGCGCTCGTGGTCGCAACGCAGGTACTCGGCATACTCCATGACGGGCAATGCGCAGGTAATGCCCTGATTGCCCGAGCCGCACACAATGGCGACCGGCAGTGCGCAGCCGTTCATGCGGGCGTCGGACCCGGCGGCCGCACGGGCACGAGCACGGCAGGCGACGTCATCGGCACGAGCACCCAGCAGCGTACGACCCACCTCGGCGCCCCAAGCGTGCGCAAGGCCCTCGGCACTGATTGCGCCATTCAGCTCAATCTGACGCTCAACGGCAGCGCGGGCGTCCTCAATGTCACCGTCCTCGATAAAGTCGATGATGGACTCAATGCTCATAGGGGTATCGGCCTTATCCGCCGCCCGCTCGGCCACCACGCGCTCGGCGCAGGCGGCACACTCCCCCGCCGACTTGCCGCATACCGGAATACCATCGAGCGTATGGCACGTGACATTAGTGTGGTGATCGGTAATCTCGACGACCGCGGTATGGCCCCCGGCCGTCGCAGTCACCTTGATGTAGAGGTTGGGCACACCTTCGACAAGCGACACATCGCAGTAGCCGGCGTCGGCGAGGAGCTCGGCCACGCGAGCGCGGTCTTCATCGTTAACGCTCTCGAGCACCTCGAGCGCGCTCTTAGCGTCGCCGCCCACGGCACCCAGCACGGCCGCGGCCTCAATACCGTGCATACCGCCCGAGTTGGGCACGGTCACGCTCTTAACGTTCTTGATGATGTTGCCCGAGCAGGCAACATCCATATGATCGGGTTCGCAACCGAGCGTCTGGCTCGCCAACGCCGCTGCATAGGCAACGGCAATGGGCTCGGTGCAGCCGAGCGCACAGACAAGCTCGCGGTTCAAAACATCGCAAAACGCGGTATCACGAAGGGAATCGGCAGGCATAGGTATCTCCTACTTGTATAACGGACTGGGCTCTCAAAAAGAGTTAACTCTTTTATTTGATAACAATGCATCAGAAACCGCAACCATGGTTCCGACGGACGGCGCTTAAGCGCAATCTGACGGCATTCATTCATGAAAAGCCGGTCTTGTTGCATGCTAAAGCGTTTGACCAAAAAACGCCCGAGCGTTTACACAAAAGTCGCGCTATCATGCAGTCGAACGCGGTAAAACCTTTAGCAATTCCGCCGCACGGACCAGAGAGGAACCACTCATGAAGATTGGTATCGGCAACGACCATGCCGCCGTCGAGCTCAAGAACATCATTTCCGAGCACCTGAAGGAGCGCGGCTGCGAGGTCGTGAACTTTGGCACCGACACCTCCGAGAGCTTTGACTACCCCATCGCCGGCTACAAGGTGGGTAAGGCCGTTGCCAACGGCGACGTCGACCTGGGCATCCTCATCTGTGGCACCGGCGTCGGTATCAGCCTGGCTGCTAACAAGGTAGAGGGCGTGCGCGCCGTCGTGTGCTCCGAGCCCTTCAGCGCCAAGCTCTCCCGTATGCACAACAACACCAACGTGCTCGCCTTTGGCGCCCGCGTCGTGGGCTCCGAGCTCGCTAAGATGATTGTCGACGAGTGGCTCGACGCCGAGTTTGAGGGCGGTCGTCACGAGCGTCGCGTTAACCTCCTCAACGAGATCGACCACACGCGCGGCCTCAAGGTCGTCGACGAGGCCTAAACTACTCAGTGCCACAAGCTAACAACAGGGGCCCGCTCGGAACTCATGTCCGAGCGGGCCCTTTCATAGATTTTGGAATAAAAGGGCGCCGCGGATGGAGTTCCGCGGCGCCCAAGCCACACGCTAACAGCTTTAAGGAGTCAAAGCTGGTTTAGCCAAAGAAGCGCTTGATCTCGATCTCGGCGTTCTCCAAGCAGTCGGAGCCGTGGATTACGTTAGCGTTGACATCGACAGCGAAGTCGCCGCGAATGGTGCCGGGAGCAGCATCAAGCGGGTTGGTAGCACCCATAAGGGTGCGCATCTTGGAGACAGCGGAGAGACCGGAAACGACCATCTTGACGACCGGACCGCTCGTCATAAAGTCGCAGAGACCGCCAAAGAAGGGCTTGTCGGCCAGATGGGCGTAGTGCTCCTCGACGGTAGCGCGCTCGAGCGTGGTCATCTCCATGCGCTCGATGACAAGGCCGCTGCGCTCGATGCGAGCAACAATCTCGCCGATCTTGCGGTCGCGCACGGCGTCGGGCTTAATCATGATGAAGGTCTTCTCGATAGCCATAAGGTAGCCTTTCAAGTAGGTTCGCGTGTGCCCAAGTCCCATTCCGGCACCCGCCTGGACTGCATCGTAACAGAGTTTTAGCTGCAGTTAAACAAAAAGCTGTTTATTGAAACGTTGCAATTTATTGAAGCGTTCCATATGTGTCACTTCTGTTTCGAAGCCCGATTAGAGTACCATCCGACTGCCCATCAACCGTATCGAACAGAGCAGACGGTCGGTTGCCGCCCGCAAACGTACCCCCTTCACAACCTGCCCAAAGGTCCTACAGAAGTTCTCGACAAGCCTCTCCCCCATAGCAACAAAATACGGACGCCCACATCAGCAGACGCCCGTAAAGCAAAATACGATTCCTCAATAAATGGCAAAAACGGCTTCGGCCAAACCCTTACTTTATCCCGTGGCCCATCTCGACGACCTTGGTCAGCGATCCAAACACGCCTTCGTCGGCAACGAGTTGTGCCTCGGCACGCTGCAGCTGCACGGCAACGGCGGCAGGGGCGGTACCGCCCTCGGTCGTGCGCGCGGCGACAATCGACGGGATGTCGAGCGCCTCGGTTATGTCGTGCTCAAAGAGCGGGCTTGCCTCCTGGAACACCTCAAACGGCAGGTCCTCAAGATTGCAGCCGCGCTTCTCGCACATCAGGACCAAATGGCCCACCACGGCGTGCGCCTCGCGGAACGGCAGGCCACGCTTGGCCAGGTAATCGGCAACATCGGTGGCGGCAAGGTGCCCCACGCCGCACTCACGCGCCATGGCATCCTCGTTGACGGTCCAGGTCGAAATCATACCGGCCATAACGGACAGGCACTGCATGAGCGTATGGGCGGTATCGAGCGCGCCCTCCTTGTCCTCCTGCAAGTCCTTGTTATAAGCGAGCGGCAAGCCCTTCATGGTCACGAGCAGCTGCACCAGGTTGCCATAGACTCGGCCGCTCTTGCCGCGGATAAGCTCGGCAAAGTCGGGATTCTTCTTCTGCGGCATGATGGACGAGCCGGTGGAGTAGGAGTCGGAAAGCGTGATAAAGCCAAATTCGGAGCTCGACCACAGCACGATCTCCTCGGAAAGACGCGACAGGTGCATCGCCATGACGGATCCGGCGTAATGCAGATCGAGCAGGAAATCACGGTCGGAAACCGCATCGAGCGAGTTGGGAATCACACCCGCAAAGCCAAGTTCGGCAGCCGTCATCTGACGATCGAGCGGATAGCTCGTACCGGCAAGAGCGGCAGCACCCAACGGGCAGTTGTCGGCGGCATCAAAGGCGGCCTTCAGGCGTGTAAAGTCGCGCGCGAACATCCAGGAATACGCCAGCAGATGATGCGACAGCAGCACGGGCTGAGCGTGCTGCATGTGCGTGTAGCCCGGCAGAATCACCTTGTCGTACTTCTTGGCCGCATCCACCAGCACATGGCGCAGCTCAAGATTGGCCTCCATGAGCTCCTTGGCCAGCGCCTTGACGCCCAGGCGTGTGTCGGTCGCCACCTGGTCGTTGCGCGAACGTCCGGTATGCAAGCGCTTACCGGCCTCGCCGATGCAACGCGTCAGCTCGCTCTCGATGGACATATGAATGTCTTCGTCGTTGATGTCGAAGGTAAAGTTGCCGGCATCGATATCCTGTTCGATTCCGGTCAGGCCCTTGGCAATCGCCTGCTCGTCCTCGGCACTGATGATGCCCTGGGCCGCCAGCATCTTGGCATGCGCCTTAGAGCCGGCGATATCCTGCTTATAGAGATGTTTGTCGACCGGCAGCGACGCGCCAAACTCCTGCGTGACCTCAGCCACGCCCGCCTCAAAACGACCGCCCCAAAGAGCCATGGAATCGTCCCCTTTCTCCAAATACCAAAACAAGCGCCCAAAGCAATGCGCCATATCGCTAAAGCGATTTTTCAACCGCTAGTTTTACATATTCCCCACCTTGCGCGGGGCCATATAGCTAATTTGCAAAGAAGTGACGTGCCATGCACTTGGCGCCCAATGTCTCCCTCCGAATGTTGCCCTGCGATCCATCGATCCAGGCTTTCAGGCTCATAGGAACGTCTTCGACCTTTGCAGCATCGAACTCGGGCGCAAGGGCAAGCAAGGCATGCGCGATAGCATTGAACATAATGGATACTCCTCATATATATAGGCACAGAGCCGCCAAATTGATAGAAGGAGCCCCGCCGGACAACCCCGGCGGGGCTCGGACTCAGCCGCAGACGCGGCATCATATATGCGGGCGGAACGTAGGGGCCACCGATGTTAAGAAGTGTCAGCAAGCATAACGAAAGGTAGGGACCCCGTGCGCCCGTTATGTATCACGCGGATGGGCCGCGCGGATACCAAGGGATGGAGGCGCTAGGCCTGGGCGGCAGCGGAGCTGGGACCCTGGACCTTTGCCCACGTCTTGAGCGACAACGTATCGATCTCGATAAAGCCGGCGCTGGCCTTCTCGTCAAACGTGGTGTCGCGGTCGTAGGTAGCCAGACCGTAGTCGTAGAGGCTGAAGGGGCTCTTGCGGCCGACGACATGGCAGTTGCCCTTAAAGAACTTCAGACGGACGGTGCCGGTCACGAACTTCTGGGTATCGGCCATAAAGGCATCGAGCGCGTTCTTGAGCGGGCTGTACCACTGGCCGTTGTACACGGCGGTGGCCCAATCCTGCTCGAGCTTGATCTTGGTCTTGAGCAGGTCGCCCTCGACGCAGATGTCCTCGAGCGCCTTGTGAGCGGTGATGAGCGTCAGGGCGCCGGGAACCTCATAGCACTCGCGGCTCTTGAGGCCCACCAGACGATCCTCGACCAGATCGAGGCGGCCAAAGCCGTTGTCGCCGGAGATCTTGTTGAGGGCGATGACGATCTCGGAGAGCTTCATCTTCTTGCCGTCGACGGCGACAGGCTTGCCGGCCTCAAACTCGATCTCGGTATAGGTCGGGGCGTCAGGCGTGTCCTCGGGGTTCTTGGTCATAACCCAAGCGTCATCGAGCGGCTCATTCCAAGGGTCCTCCAGGTGACCGCACTCGATGGCGCGACCCCACAGGTTGTCGTCGATGGAGTAGGGGTTATCGTTGGCACCCTCGGGAACCGGCACGTTGTGGGCGTGGGCATAGGCGACCTCGTCGGGACGGCACTTCAGATCCCACTCGCGAACCGGGGCGATAACCTTGAGCTCAGGGTCGAGGGCCTTGACGGCAGCCTCAAAACGAACCTGGTCGTTACCCTTGCCGGTGCAGCCGTGGGCGACGTAGGTCGCGCCAAACTCGTGAGCGACCTCGACAAGCTTCTTGGCGAGCAGCGGGCGAGACAGGGCGGAGAGCAGCGGGTACTTGTTCTCGTACATGGAGTTTGCAGCGATGGCCTTAGTCAGGAACTCATCGGAGAACTCGTCGCGCAGGTCGAGCACCTGGCAATCGAGAACGCCCAGGTCGAGCGCCTTCTGCTTCTTGGCATCCAGTCCGGTCTCCTCCTGGCCCACGTTGCCGCAGACGCAAACGACATCGAGATTCTTCTCGTCCTGGAGCCACTTGACACATACGGATGTATCAAGACCACCGGAATATGCGAGAACGACTTTTTCCTTGCTCATGGCTGTTTCCTTTCGCCCTTGGTAGCTAGTTAGAACATCGGTCAGTTGCAAGTCATTTCAAGGTCATATACCGTGCAATATCAGGTTAAATAGCAAAAATCAGCACATACATGCCCTAGAAACATGCAGCAATGTCGTGCTAAAACCCAACGACCTCAAAATGACTCTGTTGAGGCAATTCGCCCCATGCGGACAGAGACGATTGTTATCGTCGTCGGGAAATTGCGCGCTGGCGTCGGATGGCATTGTCTGCAGTGGTGATGATCTTTACGAACTGCATCTGCCTCTCCTTTCACGTATCGCCGAGCGCAATTCAAATATCGCAAACGGTACCTTTTACTCGGTAAGCGGTTGTTTTTCCGTCTCCGTTTTCGATGTTCGCTATATTACGCTAAAGTGCCCGCAGCACAAGCGACAAATTCAAATTTCTGAAAAGTTTTTTCATTACTTTGTGAAGCGTGGTGCAAATACGCACCATTCCTGCGAAAATACGCTCGACTACTAGTTGATGGTTATAACGTCTGAAACAATCTCGAAACGAAAGGCGCATTTTTATGCAAACTTACGAATCGGACGCCAACATCGGCAACATTAAGATTCTCGCCGTCGATATGGACAAGACGCTGCTGACCGACGAGCGCGTGCTGCCCCAGGGTCTTGATGAGCGCCTGGACAAGCTCGCCGACGCCGGCATCGTATTCTGCCCCGCCAGCGGACGTCCCGCCCCCAAGCTCGAGGAGATGTTCGAGGGCATCAAGAACCGCCTCGCCTTTTGTCCCGACAACGGAGCTTGCGTGATCTATCGCGGTAGCTATATCTATAAGAGCAATATTGACGTGGAGCTGTATCAGCAGGTCTTGAGCCGTGCCTCGGAGGATCCTCGCGCTGTCCCCGTCCTGTGCTGCTTCGACGAGTTCTACGTGCTTGCCCGCGACCATCAATACCACGACGAGATCAGCGTCTACTACAACACAATCAACTACGTCGACAGCTTTGAGGGCATTGATTTCGAGTCCAACAAGATTTCGGTCTTCTTCCCCGGCTACGACGCCGAGCCCGCTTTCCGCGAGACCTATAGCCCCGAGTTCTCGGACAAGCTCTACGTCACCAACGCCGGGCGCGAATGGATCGACTTTATGAACCTGGGCGTCGACAAGGGCGCCGGCGTCGCGCACCTGTGCGAGCACCTGGGCATCGATATTGCCGATGCTGCCGCCGTGGGCGACACCTACAACGACATCCCCATGCTGGAGCGCGTCGGGCATAGCTTTATCGTGGACAATGCCGAGGAGCACATGAACACGCATGCCAAGTGGCGCATTCCGAGCAACAACGACGGGGGCGTACTGACGCTCATCGACGCCATCCTGGCGGCTCGGTAACGTGGCTCGTCGG
>CABSZR010000030.1 GCA_902482185.1 uncultured Collinsella sp.
ACGCCAGTTTCCGCGGCGCCCGCGCGCAAAGCTGCCGCTGCTGGCGCGCCTGCAGCGAAGAATGGCACCGGTTCGTGGCTTGCGGGCTTTATTACCCGTGCCGCCGCCGGTATCGTCTACGCCGTTGTCTTTATCCTGTGCCTGGTTTTGGGTATCGTGCCCACGGCCATCTTTGTTTCTGTCATGAGCGGTCTGTGCTGCTATGAGTTTTTCCGTATGACGAGGCTCGATGGCAAGATGGCTAACGAGCGCATGGGTATCGCTGCCGCCGTACTCTTTCCGCTGTCGGCGTTGGGCGATTCGATGTTGCTGAATGCCCTGCTTTTTGCCCTGATGCTCGCTGTGGGCATTTGGTATGTCTGGTCGCCGCGTACCCGCATCTCTGATGTGGCCGTGACGCTCATGGGTCCCATCTACACTGGCTTTATGCTGTCGGCTATCGTGCTGCTGCGCGATGCCGTGCCCGGTTTTGCCGGCGCCTTGCTTTCGGTGGGCGTTTGCGCGTCCCTTTGGGTCTCCGATTCGTTTGCCTACATCGTGGGCAGCCGTATCGGCAAGCACAAGATGGTTCCTAAGATCTCTCCCAAAAAGAGCTGGGAGGGGTTTGCCGGCGGCATCCTGGGCTCGGTTTTGATTTGGCTCATCCTGTGGGCGACGCACTTCTACAAGCTCAGCCTGCCCTATGCGCTGCTGTGCGGCGTGGTCGTGTCCATTTTGGGCGTTATCGGCGACCTTATCGAGTCGCGCATCAAGCGCGGTGTGGGCGTCAAGGATTCCGGTAACCTTATCCCGGGCCATGGCGGCATGCTCGACCGTAGCGACTCGCTTATCTTTGGCTGCATTACCGCGCAGCTGCTTTTGATGATCGGGGGCGTGCTGTAATGTCATTCCAGACGACGTATGGCTCCGATGGACGCCTTCGTGTTGCCATCCTGGGTTGTACGGGCTCTATCGGCATGCAGGCACTCGACGTGTGCCGTCAGCATGCCGATCGACTGCAGGTAACGGCGCTGTCCGTCAATTCCAGCACCTCGGAGCTCGTTGCCGCCGCCCGCGAGTTCTCGGTTCCGGCCGTTGCCGTGGCCGACTCCGCCCACGGTGCGGACGCCGTGCTGCAGGAGCTGCCCGAGGGCACGGAGCTCGGTGTTGGTGCGCAGGCGGTTTGTGAGCTCGCACGTCGCGATGATGTCGACTGTGTGCTTGTTGCCATTGTGGGCGCTGCCGGGCTCGAAGCGAGCCATGCGGCCTTGACCTCAAATAAGCGCCTTGCCCTTGCCAACAAGGAGTCCCTCGTCGTCGGTGGCGACTTGCTTATGCCGTTGGCGCAACCGGGCCAGCTTATTCCAGTCGACTCTGAGCACTCCGCCATCTACCAGTGCTATCTGGGGGAGAACCCACGCGAGGCTCATTGTATTTGGCTCACCTGCTCGGGCGGCCCGTTCTTTGGCCGCACGCGCGACGAGCTCAATCGCGTGACGCGTGCCGATGCCCTCGCACATCCCACGTGGGCCATGGGTGCCAAGATCACCATCGACTCCGCCACCCTCATGAACAAGGGTCTGGAGCGCATTGAGGCCATGCATCTGTTTAACTGCGACCTCGATTTCATTAACGTGGTCGTGCAGCGTCAGTCCAAGATTCACTCTATGGTCGAGTTTGCCGACGGCTCTGTGATGGCGCATCTCGGTGCTTCCGACATGCGTATTCCCATCCAGTTCGCGTTCTCGTATCCCGAGCGTTGGGATACCCCGGCGCCTCGTATCGATTTCCGTGAGCTGGGGCAGCTCACGTTTGATGCTGCCGACATGGATACCTTCCGCTGTCTGGCACTGGCCGAACGTGCCGGCAAGACGGGTGGCACCATGCCGTGCGTGCTCAATGCCGCCAACGAGGTCGCCGTCGATGCCTTCCTGCACGATGGCTGCAGCTTTACCGATATCGATCGCATTGTGGAATCCTGCATGGATGCCCACGATATGCAGGCGGTCGATTCGTTTGAGCAGCTTCGCGACATCGATGCGTGGGCGCGTGAAAAGGCTGCGCAGGTACTCGCCGCAACCCGTTCCTAACCCATAAGGATTGCTTTTTCGTTTTATGGATACTGTTCTGAGCGTTCTCTCATCGGTCTTTTGGGGCCTGCTGATGCTTTCCGTCCTCGTGTTTTTGCACGAGGGCGGCCACTTTTTGGCGGCGCGTGCCTGCGGCGTCCGTGTGACCGAGTTCTTTTTGGGCCTGCCGTGCCGCTTTGACATCCATTACACGTCGCGTCGCATTGGAACCAAGTTTGGCGTGACCCCGCTGCTGCTGTGTGGCTACGCTGCCATCTGCGGTATGGATCCGACCGATGTCTCCTGCGCCGATCGCGTGCTCGCGGCTATCTACCGTCATGGTCGCGTGACCGTGGCCGACCTTGCTGTCGAGCTCGAGCTTTCCGAGGAGGATGTGCTCGAGGCTTGTGCTCTGTTGCTGGGCTGGGGCTCCATCGCTCCCTGGTATGAGGAAGGGGAGAAACCCTCGCCGAGCTACTATCCCACCAAGTATCAGACGCTGCCGCGAGACGCGGCGGGTTACACCACCTTTGACGGCCGCCGGTTCGATCGAGAGCATGCGACTGCCGAGGGCGATGTGTGGGAGCTGCCGTGCGGCGAGGCTGATTTCTTGGCGCAAGAGCGCTCGCACACTTATCTTGGCCAGGGCTTTCTCAAGCGCGCCTTTATGCTGCTCGCGGGCATTCTCGTCAATATCCTGACGGGTTTTTTGCTGCTTATGAGCATCTATTCCATTGCGGGCGTCACCGTGCCGATCGATACCAACGTGATCGGTCAGGTTGACGAGGGGTCTATTGCCGCCAAGGCGGGTATCGAGGCTGGTGATGCGATCCTTTCGGTTGACGGTGTATCGTGCTCCACATGGATGAACGTTTACGATGCCATCGGCAAGGCCGCCGGTAAGGACGATATCGCCATCGAGTACGAGCGCGACGGCAAGCAGCATTCGACCTCGGTTGCGCTCAAAGAGGACGAGCGCCTAGGTGTGTATGCCTCTACGCAGGTGGTCCGTTTAGACCCCATCACGTCGGCTCGCCTTTCGTTCTCTTATGTCGTGCAGACAGCGGAGGGCGTGATGCGCCTGCTCCAGCCGCAGCATACGATGGAGATTCTCGATCAGTCTTCTTCGATCGTGGGCATTAGCGTTATGTCCTCACAGGCTGCTGCTGCCGGCCCTGCCACGTTCCTTTCGTTTGCCGCCCTCATTTCGTTCTCGCTTGGCTTTATGAACCTGCTGCCCATCCCACCACTCGATGGCGGCAAGCTGGTCATCGAGATCATTCAAAAGATTGCTGGCCGCGAGCTTCCGCTCAAGGTCCAGACGATTGTGAGCTATGTGGGCATCGCGCTCTTTGCGCTGCTGTTTGTCTATATGCTTCGTTCCGACATCCTTCGATTTATTCTGTAGGGGAGTGTTTGGATTGTCTTTATCCCATCCTTTGCCTCGCGATTTGACGCGCCCCGTGCATGTGGGCGGTGTGCAGATCGGTGGCGGTGCGCCGGTGGTGGTCCAATCCATGACCTGCACCGATACCGCTGATGCCCAGGCAACACTTGCGCAAGTGTGCGCGTTGGCGCAGGCTGGCTGCGATATCGTGCGTGTGAGCGTGCCCGCTGAGGCCGCGCTTGAGGGTTTCCGCACCATCTGTGCCGAGTCTCCGGTGCCAATCGTTGCCGATATCCACTTTAACCACAAGCTGGCCATTGGCGCTGTGGAGGCCGGTGCCGCCAAGCTCCGCATCAATCCCGGCAATATCGGCGATTGGGCTAAGGTCGATGCCGTCATCGACGCCGCCGGCGCTGCGGGCTGTGCGATTCGCATTGGCGTGAACGCGGGCTCGCTTGAGCAGGATATCGCCGAGCGCGAAGACCTCACGCAGCCCGAAAAGCTCGTGATGTCGAGCGAGCGCTTCGTCAAGCACTTTGAGGACCGCGGCTTTACGAACATTGTGCTTTCGGCCAAGGCCCATAGCGTGCAAACGACGCTCGATACCTATCGAGCCCTGTCGCGTGAGATTCCCCACGTTCCGCTTCACCTGGGCGTAACCGAGGCGGGTACCAAGCTTCAGGGCACCATTAAGAGCTCGGTGGGCCTTGGTATTCTGCTGTCTGAGGGTATCGGTGACACCATG
The DNA here is from genome assembly GCA_902482185.1 of uncultured Collinsella sp. Classification (GTDB taxonomy): domain Bacteria; phylum Actinomycetota; class Coriobacteriia; order Coriobacteriales; family Coriobacteriaceae; genus Collinsella. Next base: position 4,181 of record CABSZR010000030.1, read on the forward strand.
CGCGTCTCTCTCACGGCCGATCCGGTTGAGGAGCCGCCGGTCGCCTGGGGAATTTTGCAGTCGCTGGGCCTGCGTCGTCGTGGTCCCGAGATTGTCTCGTGCCCCACGTGCGCCCGCTGCCAGGTTAACCTCATTCCCATCGCCGAGGAGGTCACCGAGCGGCTTAAGAACTACTCCGCGCCGCTTTCGATTGCCGTGATGGGCTGTGCAGTCAATGGCCCCGGCGAGGCTTCTGATGCCGACCTGGGCGTTGCTTGCGGACGTGGTCAGGCCTTGCTCTTTTCGCATGGCCAGATCATTGGTAAAGTAGCTGAGGACCAAATTGTCGACGCGCTTATGGCAGAGGTCGACAAGCTTATTGAGGAGAAATAAATGACCCGAGCAATGTATATGTCTAAGCTGTATGCTCCGACGCTCAAAGAGGATCCGGCCGATGCCGAGCTTGCGAGCCACCGTCTGCTGCTTCGCGCCGGTATGATCCGCAAGGAGGCCGCCGGTCTGTATTCCTATCTGCCGCTCGCTTGGCGCTCGATTCGTAAGATCGAGAATATCGTGCGCGACGAGATGGACGCCGCCGGCGCTCAGGAGCTCATGATGCCCATTATGGTCGATGCCGAGCTGTGGCGTGAGTCCGGCCGTATCGATGCCTATGGCAAGGAGCTCGTGCGCTTTGACGACCGTCATGGTCGCGAGTTCGTCCTGGGCCCCACGCACGAGGAGACCGTCACGGCCCTGGTGCGCAACGAGCTACGCTCCTATAAGCAGCTGCCCGTCAACCTGTATCACATTCAGGACAAGTTCCGCGACGAGTTCCGTCCCCGCTTTGGCCTGATGCGCGGCCGCGAGTTCATCATGAAGGACGCCTACAGCTTCTCCGCCACGCAGGAGAGCCTGCAGGAGGAGTACGACAAGATGAAGCAGGCGTACGCCAATATCTGCGAGCGCTGTTACATCAAGGCTCTGCCCGTCGTCGCCGACTCCGGCGAGATCGGTGGCGATACCTCCGTCGAGTACATGGCTTTGGCCGACGCCGGCGAGGCTTCGCTCGTCTACTGCGACGATTGCGGCTTCGCTGCCGATGACGAGGCTGCAAGCACCAAGGTCGTCGTGACCGAGGGTCCTGGTGACGGTACGCTCACCAAGGTTGAGACTCCGGGCATGGGCACCATTGAGGCTGTTGCTAAGTTCTTTGGGTTCCCCGAGAACGGCACGCGCAAGTCGCTGGCACTCATCGACGCCGAGGGCAAGCCGGTCGTGGCCATTGTTCCGGGCGATCACGAGCTCAACGATTGCAAGGCCGAGCACGTCTTTGGCAAGGGCTATCGCATGATGACCGACGAGGAGCTTCAGGCGAACGGTCTGCACAAGGGCTTTATCGGACCGGTTAACCTGCCCGATGGCATTCGTCTGGTCTGCGACGAGAGTCTGCGCGAGTCCAAGCAATGGGCCTGCGGTGCCAACGAGGTCGATTATCACTTTACCGGTGCCTGCCCCGAGCGCGACTTTACCGTCGACGAGTGGGCCGATCTGGTCACCGTTGTCGCCGGCGACCCCTGCCCGCACTGCGGCAAGCCGCTCTCCGCTGCCCGCGGCATCGAGGTCTCTCAGGTCTTCCAGCTGGGCACCAAGTACTCCGAGGCCATGGGTGCCACCTTTATGGATGAGGACGGCAAGGAGAAGCCGCTCATCATGGGTTGCTACGGCGTGGGCGTGTCCCGCTCGCTTGCTGCCGTCGTGGAGCAGCACAACGACGAGCACGGTATCGTCTGGCCGGTCTCCGTTGCCCCGTACGAGGTCGCGGTGATTCCGCTTGATCCCAAGAAGGAAGAGTGCGCTACCGTCTGCGAGCAGATTGTTGATGGCCTGTGTGCCGAGGGTATCGAGGTCGTCGTCGACGATCGCGATGAGCGTCCGGGCTTTAAGTTTGCCGATAACGACCTCATGGGCTTCCCGTATCAGGTGGTGCTCGGCAAGCGTGGCCTTAAGAATGGCACGGTGGAGCTCAAGGACCGTGCTACGGGCGAGCGCGAGGACGTGGCGATCGACGAGGTCGTTGCCAAGGTTGCCGAGCTTGTTAAGGCAGCCCGCCGTTAATCGACGATTTCGCTTGTAGTTCGATATGTGGGACGGCCCCGCATTTCTCCAATCGGGGAGATGTGAGGCCGTCCTTTTATCTTGTGGCATCCTCGATATCTAAAAGGAAAACCCCACAGCCCATGCGAGCTGCGGGGTTTTCCTTTGTGCCTCCGATGCGAAATAAATCGCTCAGATATTACTGATAATCGACGACGTCGATCCAGTTCTTAAGGAACTCATCGTTCACGTTGCGCTTACGAGCGAGCTCGGAAGCGGCGACGATGCTCGTCCACTGACGCACGACCTGCATGGGCATGTCGGCGCGGTCGCAGTAGAGCTCCAGGTAGGCCTCAGCCTGATCCTTGCTGTTGAGGGCGAAGAGCAGGTAGGTGGTGGCAACGTCGGCAGCAGGGGAGCCCTGGGTGGCGTGTGCCCAGTCGCACACATAGAGCTGGCCGTCGTCGCCGACGATGACGTTGGAGGGGTTGAAGTCGCCGTGGCAGACCTTGAACTCCTTGGTCATGCCGTCCAGACGCTCCTGAAGGTTGTAGCGCGTGGTGGCATTGAGCTGATCAAGGCTGTCGATCATGCGGGCGTACTTGTCGCGCTGACGGTTGAGCAGCGGGGAGGTGTAGCCGTGGATCTCGATCTGGAGGTCGACGAACATCTCGAGGTACTCACCAAAGCGCTGGGGCTCGGCAGTCATCTTCTCGGCAAGGGTGGTGCCCGGAACCTTCTCGGTCACGAGCGCCCAGCCGTTGGCGTTCTCGAGCTGGGAAACCTCGAGAGCCTTGGGGCTGCGGATGCCGCACTCATTGATGCGGGCAAGATTCAAAGCCTCGTTGAACACGTCGGAGACAGGCTTGGTCTCGTTAAAGACCTTGACAATCTTGTCGTCCAGGTCGTAAACGACCTTGTTGCCACGGCGGACGAGCTCGGTCTTGGAATCGGGTAGCAGCATGGTTGCATCCTTTCAACGATGCGATAGAAGCGACGGCGGGGGTGTGTGAAACACCCGTGCACCCCCGCCGTTAAAAACCGTGCTAAAACTAGCAGACGGCGTAGTCCTGAGGCTCGCGGCCGTAGTAGGCGTCCAGGTAGAGCTCCTTGATCTCGCTCATGAGCGGGTAGCGCGGGTTGGCGCCGGTGCACTGGTCGTTGAATGCCTGCTCGGTCATCTCGTCGAGGGTGTCGAGGAAGTACTGCTCGTCAACACCGTAGTCGGCGATGGTCTTCTTGACGCCGATAAAGTCCTTGAGCTCCTCGAGCTTCGTGATGAAGTTCTCGAAGACCTCCTTGTCGTCCTTGCCCTCGATGCCGCAGTACTTGGCCATCTCGGCGTAGTTGTGCAGCGCGTTGGGGTAAGGATACTGGGAGAAGGTACCCATCTTGACGGGGGCCTCGGCGGCGTTGTAGCGCATGACGCGGGTCAGGATGACGGCGTTGGCGAGGCCGTGGGGCAGGTGATGGAAGGCGCCGAGCTTGTGGGCCATGGAGTGGTTGAGGCCCAGGAAGGCGTTGGCGAAGGCCATACCGGCCATGCAAGAGGCGTTGTGCATCTCCTCGCGGGCATGCGGGTCCTTGGCGCCGTTCGTGAAGCTGGAGGGCAGGTTCTCGAAGACGAGCTTAGCAGCGCGCTCGGAGAGGCCCTTGGTGTAGTCGGAAGCCATGATGGAGACGTAGGACTCGATGGCGTGGGTCATGACGTCGATGCCGGAGGCAGCGGTCAGGCCGCGCGGGGCGGTCATGCAGTTGTCGGCGTCGACGATAGCCATGTTGGGGAGCAGCGCGTAGTCGGCGAGCGGCCACTTGATGCCGGTCTCCTTGTCGGTGATGATGGCGAACGGCGTGCACTCGGAGCCGGTACCCGAAGAGGTCGGGACGGCAACGAAGTAGGCCTTCTTGCCCATCTCGGGGAAGGTGAAGATACGCTTGCGGATGTCCATGAAGTCCATGGCCATGTCCTCAAACTTGCACTCGGGGTGCTCGTACATCATCCACATGATCTTGCCGGCGTCCATAGCGGAGCCACCGCCGACGGCGATGATGACGTCCGGCTCAAAGAGAGCCATCTGCTTGGCGCCGCGACGTGCGCACTGCAGCGACGGATCGGGCTCGACGTCGTAGAAGCAGTCGTGGGCGATGCCCATCTCGTCGAGCTTGGCCTCGATGGCGCGGGTGTTGCCATTCTTGAAGAGGAACTGGTCGGTGACGATGAAGGCGCGCTTCTTGCCCATGACGTTGCCCAGCTCGTCGAGGGCGACGGGCGTGGAACCCTTCTTGAAGTAGACCTTCTCGGGAGCGCGGAACCACAGCATGTTCTCACGGCGCTCGGCCACAGTCTTAACGTTGATCAAGTGCTTCACCCCAACGTTCTCGGAGACGGAGTTGCCGCCCCAGGAGCCGCAGCCCAGGGTCAGAGACGGCTTCATGCCAAAGTTGTACAGGTCACCGATGCCGCCGTGCGAGGACGGGGTGTTGATGACGATACGGCAGGCCTTCATGACGTGCTCGAACAGGCTGATCTTCTCGGCCTGAGCGGGGTGCACGTACAGAGAGGCGGTGTGGCCCGGGCCACCGGCGAGCACCAGGTGCTCGGCCTTGTCGACGGCCTCCTGGAAGTCCTTGGCGTGGTACATGGCCAGGACCGGGGAGAGCTTCTCGTGGGAGAACTCCTCCTTGGCGGGGTCGGTAGAGGTGACCTCGGCGATCAGGATCTTGGTCTTGGCGGGAACCTCGATGCCGGCGAGCTCGGCGATCTTGGCGGCAGCCATGCCGGGGATGCGGTGATCGAGGGCGCCGTTCTTGAACATGGCAGCACGCAGGGCCTCCATCTCGGCACCCTGCTTGACGAAGTAGCAGCCGCGCTTCTGGAACTCGGCCTTAACCTGGTCATAGATGCTGTCGATGACGGTCACGGACTGCTCGGAAGCGCAGATCATGCCGTTGTCGAAGGTCTTGGAGTGGATGATGGAGTTGACGGCGAGCAGCACGTCGGCGGTGTCGTCGATGACGACCGGGGTGTTACCGGCGCCAACGCCCAGGGCGGGCTTGCCCGAGGAGTAAGCGGCCTTGACCATGCCCGGGCCACCGGTGGCGAGGATGATGTCGACGTCGCGCATGACCATGTTGGTCAGCTCGATGGAGGGGACATCGACCCAGCCGATGATGCCCTCGGGGGCGCCGGCCTTGACGGCGGCGTCAAGCACGAGCTTGGCGGCGGCGATGGTGCACTTGGCGGCAGCCGGGTGCGGGGAGATGATGATGGCGTTGCGGGTCTTCAGGCAGATCAGCGTCTTGAAGATCGCGGTGGAGGTGGGGTTGGTCGTCGGAATGACGGCGCCCACGATGCCGATGGGCTCGGCGATCTTGGTGATGCCGTAAGCCTCGTCGCGCTCCAGGACACCACAGGTCTTGGTGTTCTTGTAAGCGTTGTAGATGTACTCTGCGGCGTAGTGGTTCTTGATGACCTTGTCCTCAAGAACGCCGCGGCCGGTCTCCTCGATGGCCATCTTCGCCAACGGGATACGAGCCTTGTTGGCGGCCATGGCGGCCTCATAGAAGATCTTGTCGACCTGCTCCTGCGTGTACGTAGCAAAAAGCGCCTGGGCCTCTCGCATCTGAGCGAGCTTAGCCTCAAGCGCCTCTACGTTGTCCACAATTGCGGGAGTAGTGTTTTCCGGTGACTTTTTCACCATTTGTGTCTCCTTGCGATCGGAGATTTACCCTACGCCTTGCATGATAGCAAGAAATTATTCGGCGAACGGTAAGATTCCTCTAAAAGGCACACTAAAACGCTTCAATAAAATGAATCGTTTTAACCTAAACTATCTGCCTGCTGCATCGCCCCACTCATTGGGGACAGACTTACATGAGTGCTTTCACTCATTGGGGACAGACATCGATTTGCCATTTTGCCGTTCTTGACCTATTTTTGCCGCTCATTGGATATAAATAGGTCACAGGCTCAGCATTTCGCGTTCCTTCTCTCCTTTTAGGTGTTGCCTGTTCAGTTTTTGAAAGGAGAGATTATGCCCCGATGCGCCCGCGCCGTTTCGCTCACCGGCTATTACCACGTCTTTGACCGTGGTAACTCTAAACAGATTATTTTTGAAGATGACTCCGACCGCTATCGTTTCCTATCGGATATCTCGGACAGGTTTGCGCGCCATGAAGTGGCGGTTTTGGCTTGGTGCCTTATGGACAACCACTTTCATTTGATGGTTGATGATCCGTTCGACAATCTTTCAAAGGCGATGCAGTGCGCATTGACGGCATATGCTAAGTATTTCAATGGGAAAACGGGGAGAACGGGGCATTTGTTTGACAATCGCTATTCGCGGGTCGCGGTCGAGTCGGACACACAGGCGGTGCAGCTACTCGATTATATCCATCTCAATCCTGTGAAGGGTGCAATTAACTCACTCGAAGCGTACCGCTGGTCAAGCTACAAGGCATATCAGCTGGGCTATGATCCCTTTGACATCTGTGATGCGGCCCCTATGCTCGATATTGTCGGAGGCTCCCGTTGCTATTGCGAGCATCTCGAGGAAGTTGCCGGGCGCATCTGGTCAATGGAGGTTCTTCCACGCCGGCGGATCCCCGATGAGGAGGCCCTTTCCGTTGCGCGCGAAGTTCTGCCGAGCATAGATCCTGCACTGCTCAAAGCCCTGCCACGCCCCGAACGCGATGCGTGTCTGCTGAGGCTTAGGCGGGCGCATCTCACGGTCAAGCAAATTGCCCGTATCACCGGCATCGGCGCTACAAGCGTGACCAAGGCAACTGCAGACTGGAAGGATGCTGCGTGAGGCTGGGGCCGGAGCCAGTCAGTGCGTCGCATGCGTGCTTCATGTCTGTCCCCAATGCGTGAAAGCACTCATGTAAGTCTGTCCCCAATGA
>CABSZR010000031.1 GCA_902482185.1 uncultured Collinsella sp.
CGGCAAGGCGCCCGGCAGCCTCCCCCGTCCGGCACTTCCCGATATCCGCCCGCCCCAAACCACCGCAAAGGGGACAGGCACCTTTGTGGTGGTTTGGGGCGATGCGCTAGTCCACGGTGATGTCGAGGTTCTTGCCGATGAGGCCTACGTAGCCGCCCTCGGCAGCCTTGGGGCTGTCAGCATGGCAGAGAACCCACTTGTCGGCCTTCCAGTAGCAGTAGCTGTCGCCGGCCGTGGGCATGTCGGCCGCGGCCTCGGGGCGCGGGCCGTTGGTGCCGGCGGGCAGCGCCACCATCACCTGGAAGCCACCGTCGTCGACCATGCACGGCGTGTAGTGAAGCGTGGTGTTGAAGACTTCGACGGCCGTACCCGCCGGCACGCGAAACGCCTTGACACACGCGGTGTCGAGCTTGCCGTCCTCGATCTCCCAGCGATGCGCCACGAGCAGGATAAAGTCGCGAGCGCCCAGGTTGAATTCGCTCGCGCGGTGATACTCCAGGCAGTTGAGCTGCGTGTTGTGGCCGTTGCACCAGCCGAGCTGGAAGGGACGGCCGCCAAACATGAGAAAGCCCAGTTTATCGGCATCTTTGACGCCCTCGAGCTCCGGCGCGCTTGCTACGTACTTGCTGCCCTCGGGAATGGGCGTGGCTGAGAGCGCCTCGAGCACGGGCGACGTGAGCTCGGACGGAACGTCATCCCAAACGTTGCCATAGGATTTGAACTCGGGATCGTTGACAGAGTAGATATGCATGTTCACTCCTGTTCGTAAATGTGACTATACGAACATTCTAGAACAAACACGAGCGATTTTGAACACTCGCCCCGACCAATCAACAAAAAGGCGCCCTCGCATAAGCGAAGGCGCCCAATGCGCGCGTTTTGGGCGATAAAGCTCTTACGCCTGCTGATAGTGCAGGTGCTTCTCGTCGATATCGGCCAGGTCGCGGTCGAGGTAGCGGCGCGCGAGCCAGTTTGCCATGGGGAGGTTCTGGTCCAGGTAGTTACCGCACTCCTCGGGAGCGGCACCGGGGACATCGCCCTCAAAGCCGGCGACAAACTCGAACAGCTCACGCACGAGCGGCAGAATCTCCTCGCTCGTCACCTCGCCAAACACGACGAGGTAAAAGCCCGTGCGGCAGCCCATGGGGCCAAAGTAGACAATGCGGCTCGACCACTCGGCATGATTGCGAAGGAACGTCGCGCCTAGGTGCTCAATGGTGTGGCACTCGGCCGTGTTCATGACCGGCTCCTTGTTGGGCGTGGTCAGGCGCAGGTCAAACGTGGTGACGGCGGCACCGGTCGCCGGATCGCGGTCGATGCGGCTCACATACACGCCGGGCTCAAGCAGCAGATGATCAACGGAAAAGCTGGCGATGCGCTCCATGGCAGATCCTCTCGATAGTCAAATTGGGACGGGTCTCTTTTAGCTGGTTCGAACGGTCGCACCAATCATACCAGTCAAAAAAGCCCCGTCCCAAAAAGACAACTTAGCCAAGGACACGGGTCATACGCGTCTTGAACTCGGACAGGAAGCGCGGAGCATCCACGGTCAGTGCCACAAGCGTGCTCTTGTCCGGATCGGACAGGCGGCGCTCATCGCAGATGGTGCGACCGCGGTACTCGCCCAGCAGATCAACACGCAGGTTGCAGCCGAGCGCACCTACGAGCGTGGGGTCGATCGCCACGGCAACGGCCAGCGGATCGTGCAGCGCACAACCACCCAGGTAGGGTGCGTTCATCTCGTACGAGCCAATGTAGTGCTCGACCATGCTCGCAAATGCGCAGCCCGCCATGGTGCCCGAGCCCGTCCAACCGGCAATGTCGCGGCGCGTCAGCACCACGCGATGCGTCACGTCCAGACCCACCATGGTGAGCTTACGGCCCGAGCGCAGCACCGCGTCGGCTGCCTCGGGGTCGCTCGCCATATTAGCCTCGGCGCCCGCGCTCACGTTGCCGGGCACGGTAAGGGCGCCGCCCATCACGACCACGCGGCCGATGGACATCATCGCCGCCGCATCGCGCTCCAGGGCGAGCGCCAGATTGGAGAGCGGGCCAGTCGCTACGTAGACCAGATCGGGACCATAGGTGCGCGCGGCATCGATCAGATAATCGACCGCAGCGTTGCCGTCGGCCGAGGTCGCCCCCACCGGCTCGTAGGGCGACGCGGGCACGCTCGCGCCGCCGATGCCGTTCTTGCCGTGAATGAGCGCGGTGGACGCCGGCGGCGTATAGGGCTCGGTCGCCTTTATGGGACGATCGGCGCCCAGGTACACCGGCACCTCGGGGCGACCCAGTAGGTCAAGCACCGCCAAGCAGTTGTGCGCCGACTGCTCGACGCGCACGTTGCCAAAGCACGTGGTAATGCCCACGAGCTCCACCTCGGGGCTCGCGATGGCATAGGCCAGCGCCATCGCATCGTCAACACCCATATCCAGATCAAGGATCAGCTTCTTGATTGCCATTGTTCTACTCCGCTTCTCCGTCTTTATCGTTTAACCAAACCAATGTTCAACTTCGGCGCGCGTGGGAATCGACTGTTGCGCGCCCAAACGCGACACCGTTACCGCCGAGGCACGAGCACCTGCGGCCATGCACCCAAAGAGCGGAAGGCCCTCCAGGCGGGCAGCCGCAAGCGCGCCGATAAACGTATCGCCGGCGGCCGTGGTATCGACTACCGTACTCGAAAGTGCCGGCATGCGCAGCAGCTCGCCGTCATCGCCGAGCGTAACCGACCCGGCGCCGCCCAACGTGATGACCGCAGCTCCGGCGCCCTTGTCGAGCAGCGCATTGAGCGCGGCGACGCAACTCACATCATCCGTGGGCAGAATGCCCGTCAGAACCTGGCACTCGGTCTCGTTGGGACAGACCAGGTCGACCGCAGGCCAGACCTCCGCAGGCAGCTCGCAGGCAGGCGCCGGATTAAAGACCGTATAGAACCCGAGCTCGTGAGCGCAAACAAGCGCCTCGGCCGTCGCTGCAAGGTCACATTCGCCCTGGGCGATAAAGACGCTTCCGGCAGCCGGGGCAATCTCGCTGGCGTCGCCGTCGAGCTCATGGGCCACCAGACGCCTCAGCGCGCGGGCAACGTCCGCGCCCGCAAGCGCATGGTTGGCGCCCGGTGACAGTACGATGCGGTTGTCGCCCTCGCAGCGAATGATGGTCGCCGTTCCCGTCTCCACGTCATCGCGATGCACTACAAAGTCACAGTCCACGCCGGTGTCTTGGAGCCCCACCACGAGCGATGCGCCGAACGCGTCGCGACCGACCGCGCCGATCATGTGCGTGCACGCGCCCATACGCGCGGCAGCTACGGCCTGATTGGCGCCCTTGCCGCCGGCGTTGGTGATAAACCCGCTGCCGCCGACGGTCTCGCCCGCACGCGGTATGCGCTCGCACGCCACCGAAAGGTCCATGTTCATGCTGCCGAACACCGCAACGATGCCACGATCTGCCATGGAAACCTCCTCATCTGCGGGCTTTGCACCCACCGTCGACCGTCGATTGCGCGCCTTCGCACCTCTATAACTTTAGTTCACTTTGATGTGAACGCACCCTTGAGGTTGCGCCAGCAGCAAGCATTCACAGGAGCAGGCAGCTACAATGAATACGTGCTGATTATTCTCGTTATTGGATGATGTTTTATGGAACAATTCTCGCAATCGGGCTCGCGCGGTCGACGCCGCACGGGCAACGAGCCGGCGCCGCACGAACGCGTGAAGAGCGAACGCCGTGCCAACGAGCCGCGACGCACCACGAGCCCCCATCGCGCTTCTGCCAACAACGCGGGCCGCGCCAACACTCCCGCCGCGGAGCAGACGCCTGCTCGCCCCAAGTCCCGCTACATCCCTGCACTCGACGGCCTGCGTACGCTCGCCGTCGTCGCGGTGGTACTCTATCACCTTAACCTCACGTGGGCTCAGGGCGGCCTGCTCGGCGTCACGATCTTCTTTGTGCTTTCGGGCTATCTGATCACGCGCTTGCTGCTCAACGAAGTCGCTAAGACCGGCCGCATCGACCTCAAGAGCTTCTGGATCCGCCGCATCCGTCGCCTGGTCCCCGCCGTGGTGACCGTCGTGGTGGTGACCTGTGCTCTGTGCACCGTCTTCAACCACGTGATGCTCACCAAGATGCGCCCCGACATCTTGCCGTCGCTGCTGTTCTTTAACAACTGGTGGCAGATTGCTCAAAACGTCTCGTACTTCAATGCTCTGGGCGACCCCTCGCCGCTCACGCACTTTTGGTCGCTCGCCATCGAGGAACAGTTCTACCTGATTTGGCCGCCGCTGCTGTTTGCCATGGTATCCATGCATGTGAGCAAGCCCAACGCGCGCCGCGTGGTTCTGGGCCTTGCCGCGGTATCTGCCCTCGCCATGATGGTGCTTTACAACCCTGCCGCCGACCCCAGCCGCGTGTACTACGGCACCGACACCCGCGTGTTCTCGCTGCTGCTGGGTGCCTGGATGGCCTTTATCCCCGATCGCGACCTGGCGCCGGTGCGTCTCGCTCGTCGTTTGGGGCTCAATCGCCTGGCCGGCGCCGCCAAGCACGGCAAGAACGCCGAGGGCAAGCCTGGCGAGAAGGCCGACGAATCAGCCGAGACCGGCCCGGCACAGCCGAGCGCCCTCGTGCGCTTTTGGTCCTCGCCCGCATCCATCGATGTGTTGGGCCTCGTGGGTCTGGTTGGCCTTGCCGCCATGGTCGCGCTCACCAACGGCTACACCGCGTTCCAGTATCGCGGAGGCACGCTGCTGTGCTCGATCCTCACGCTCATGGTCATCGCGGCCTGCGTGCAGCCCCAGGGAATGGTTGCCCGCGCGCTGTCCGCCGAGCCGCTCGTATGGGTTGGCAAGCGCTCGTACAGCATCTACCTGTGGCACTATCCCCTGCTGTTGCTCATGAACCCGGTCGCCAACATCAACGATACACCGTGGTGGCAGTACATTTTGCAGGTGCTGTTGGTGGTCGCCGTGGCCGAATGCTCATATCGCTTTATCGAGACGCCGTTTAGAAAGGGCGCCTTTGGGCGCACCGTATCCGAGTTCCGCGACGGCACCGCCACGCCCGCCAACTGGGTGCGCGCGCACGTCCCTGCCTGCGCAGCCTGCGCTGTCGTGTTGGTCGTTGCACTGGGCGGCCTGATCTTTGTGCCCGAGACGTCTGCGCTGAGCGGCGAGGGCGCCGAAGTTCTGAACAAGGAAGCCAAGAACGCCGCACCCACCGACCAGCAGGCGGCTGACGACACCGACAAGGACAACGACGGCTTCCCCGACGGCTCCTACGACCTGTTGATGATCGGTGACTCCGTGTCGCTGCGCGCCGTTGATTCCTTTGACGGCGTGTTCCCGCACAGCCATATCGATGCCGAAAAGGGCCGCCAGTTTGATGCGGGCCGTGCGACATTTGAGGGCTATCTTCAACAGAACCTTGCCGGCAAGATCGTGGTCTTTGCGCTGGGCACCAACGGCTTGGTAACCGACGACCAAATCGACGCCATCATGGCCGATGCAGGAGATAAGCGTATTGTGGTGTTTGTGAACACGCGCAGCCCGCAGCCGTGGGTTGGCTCTACCAACCAGGCCATCGCCAACGCCGCTACGCGTTACAAGAACGTACGCGTTATCGACTGGTACGGATACAGTGCCAACCGCAACGACCTGTTCGATGGCGATGGCACGCATCTATCGACCACTGGCGTGACTGAGTACCTCAACTTGATCCACGATGCCGTCAAGAAGGACCTGCCCGTACACCCCGAGGATCACGTCAACGATCCGCAGCCGGCAGCCGTCAAGTCTGCCACCGACGCACTCGTCAACGCGCTTGCCTTCAAGCCGCACAAGCTGGGCACCGACAAGTAACCTGCAGCGCAAACTTCCCACATCCGGAGGGGGTGTCTGCCACGGCAGACACCCCCTCCGGCAGTTAGGGACACTCCTGGCGCAGCCAATGAAGACCTCTACGGATGAATTCCAGGCCGCTCCGTCGCTCCAGACATCGTTTCCGCGCCTCGTGCCTGCCCCAAACAATCAAAACAAGCCCTTTTCGCCGCACCCTCAAAGGTCTGTGGGCAAAAAAGGGCAAATATGAGTACTGTTACCATTTTAGTAGCAGGCAAAACCACCCAAAATGACGTCCGAGCGACCCCTACAACCCCCTAAAGCAGCCAACCTGACTGGTTTAAGGCGTATTGGAGCCAATTTTAATGAACATACTAAATGCTATGTTCATTATCTTTTAGGATGTAAATGCTATTCACTTAGCAACAGTACTCATATTTGGCATTTTTGTCCATTGCTATATAACTAACACCCTATAGCAGACAAAAAACAGGCCGCAGCCCATCGCTGCGGCCTGTTCGGAAGCAAAAGTGGGCGTTAAGCGCTGTAGCCCATCGCTTGCAGCACAAACATGACGACTGTCAGCACCGTAATCACGGCGATAGTCGCCCAAGTGAGCACGTTCCACACACGGCCGTTGCGGTTGGCACCCATAATGTGGCGATCCGCCGCGATAACCACCTGGAATACCAAGACTACAGGCAGCAGCACGCCATTGATGACCTGCGAGGTCATCATAATCTGGAACAGATCAACGCCGGGCATAAGCACCAGCACGGCAGAGATACCGATGATGGCCGTAATGATGCCGCGGTAAACCGGGGCCTCGTCCCAGCTGCGGTCGGCACCGCGCTCCCAGCCAAATGCCTCGCAGATAGCGCTCGACGTAACGCCCGGTAGCACGCAGGCGGCCAAGAAGCTCGCCGCGACCAGGCCCGAGGCAAACAGTACCGTGGACCACTGACCCGCAATAGGCTCCAGCGCGCGGGCAGCATCGGCGGCATCGCTAATCTGAATACCCGCCGGGAACAACACCGTACCGGTCGTGATGATAATAAAGCCGGCAATGATATCGGCGGCAAGCGAGCCGCTCACAGTATCGATGCGCTGCAGCACGATATCGTCCTCGCCCGCGTTCTTATCGACCACGTTGTTCTGCGCCAAGAAAATCATCCACGGCGCGATGGTGGTACCGATCGTTGCGACCACGAGCGACACGTAGCTGGGGTCATTTTGAATGTTAGGCACGACCAGGTCGACCGCGACCTCACCCCAGTTGGGGCCAGCCATAAACGCGGCGACAATATAGGTCACGAACACGCAGCTCACCAGCAGCAGAATCTTCTCGATGCGCTGGAAACTACCCGACATGGTAAGCATCCACACCAGCAGCGCTACCAACGGCACCGAGATGCTCGCCGGCACGCCAAAGAGAGCAAGGCCGCTGGCGATGCCCGCGAACTCCGAAATGGTCACAGCCGTGTTGGCGATCAACAGCGCCGCCATAGCAAGTACACTCTTGCGCACGCCAAAGCGCTCGCGAATGAGCGATGCCAGGCCCTTGCCCGTGACGCAGCCGCAGCGCGCCGCGGTCTCCTGTGTCACGATGAGCAGCACAGTCATGACGGGAAGCATCCAGAGCATCTTGTAGCCATAGCTGGCGCCCGCGCTGGAATACGTTGCAATGCCGCCGGCGTCATTGCCCGAAAGCGCCGCCAGCAGACCGGGACCCATAGCGCCAAAGATGGCCGCGATGGTCAACTTTTGCTTGGTGCCCGACTTTTGCTTGGTATTTTGCACGCGACCACCTAACCCATGACCGACATGGTGAGCAGCACCGCAGCGGCGCAGTACGCTATGCACGAGATCATGACGGCAATAACGTTCATGGCGGTGCCCGACGTGTTGAGGTCATGCTCGTCACGCCAGAACAGCACCATCAGGTAAATCACGGCGCTCATGTTGCCAACCAGGCAAATGATGGCAGCGATATTAAAGCAGCCGGTAAAGAGCTGCTCCTCAAACATGGGCGCATCGGGAAACGCGGCGGTGCGCACCAGCTGGGCGCACAGATAGGTCACGAGTGACAGAATCAGGCCCATGCCCGTGCTCTGGAAGAAGAATCCCAGGTAGGGCTTAGGCTCGTCGTCGTGGCCGTCGTATTCCAGGAAGTAGTTCTTGACGAACGACACCATACGCGAGGCAGCCAGCAACACGAGCGGCATGGCGCACATGGGGAACACCACCAAATGCGCGGAGCCCAGCGCCGTCCCCAGCACCGTTGCCATGATGCACGAGGCGATGCCCCACACGACGACCCAGTACTGACGATGCACGAACCAGCTGAGCACGTTCGTCGAGTCGTCCGACGCGCTATCGCCCGAGCCGACACCGGCGATCTGCAGGTCCTCCTGATGCTCCTCGGCAATAACGTCCATGGCGTCGTCGAAGGTCACGATGCCCAGGATATGACGGTTCTCGTCGCAGACAGGGATGGCAACCAGGTCGTACTTGGTCATCTCGTCCGTCACGTCTTCCTGGTCCTCGTCGGGTGACACGTAGACCAGATCGCGATAGGCGAGCTGGCCCAGCGTGGCGTCGCGGTCGGCCACGATCAGCGTGCGCAGCGAAAGCACGCCCGTCAGCATGCCGCTCGGGTCCTCGGTATAGACGTAATAGACGCTCTCAAAGTCCTCGTCGAGCTTGCGAATCGCCTCGATGGCGTCGCCGACCGTCGCCGTGGCGGGCAGGGAGACAAACTCCGAGGTCATGATGCGGCCGGCGGTGTTGTCCTCATAGCCCAGCAGGTTACGAATCGCCTTCTCCTCCTTGACGCCCATCAGGCGCAGGAGCTTCTCGGCCTTCTCGTAATCGAGCTCGTCGATGAGGTCGGCGGCGTCGTCCGGATCCATCATGGCCAGCATCGACGATGCGTCCGTGTCGGACAGGCCCTCGAGCATCTCGGTCATAAGCTCATCGTCATCGAACTCCGAGATGGCCTCGGCGGCCTGGGCGGTGTCGAGCTGCGCAAATACCTGTGCGCGCAGGCGCGGGTCGAGCTGTTCGATAATGTCGGCAATGTCGGCAGGGTGCAGCTCGCCGAGCGTCTTGTGCGACACCGAGAGTTGAATGTTCTTGGTCGAGCGGTCGAGCAGGTCCATGTAGGACCAAGCGATGATGTCCTCACTGAGCGGCTTGCCCAGGTGCTTCATAAAGCCTTCGACGATATGCTCGAGCGCGGGGCTGATGGCGCGTAGCAGACCGCGGGCACCGACCTCGGCGCCCAGCAGGCGCAGCTGGTTTTCGCCCGACATGGAAAACTTGATGTCGTTTACGCGCACGACCTTCATGCCCTGCGTGTCGACAATCTGCTTGTTGAGCACGTCGCGGGCAAGCAAGAGTTCGGTCGGCTGCAGGTACGAAAAACGGATTTCGGTGGCCGGCGACTTAAGGTGTACGCCCGTCTCGTCGATACGGTCGACCCATTTGCGCCAGCTGATCATAAACGGTGTCTTGCCGGGACCGCGGAACGCAAGCGACGTCACGTGCGGAAAAACTTCGCCGGTGGCAATGCCAAAATCGTTCACTACGCCGAGCTTTTCGCCATCGACGTCCAAGACCGGCAATTTGAGCATCTCACTCAGATAATTCAATGGTGCTCCCCATCATTATTCCTCCGAACGCGGCCGCATGTGCGGCGTCCGGGGGCTTCTGGATATGTATACGCATGCGCGGGCGGCACGCCGCTCGACGCTTACACCCCGTGCATGCGCAAAAAGCACCTGCATGGGGTCATCGACTGTATGGTCGAGGTTTGGATTTCACCTGTAACCTTTCTCTTGACCCTCATTAACCGCAGTAACTATAGCATCAGCATCGCCCTGCGGTATCGAATTTATGCGCTGCACATTGCAGGCATACCAAACGCTGACGCATCCGTGACATAGCCATTGGGGACGTTCTTAAACGACTACCCAATGACTACTCTGTGGTGTCGTCGTCCTCGGCAAGTTGGGGGAACACGGCGTTTTTGGGCATGGCGGCCTTCGTCAGCGAGGTGAGCTTTTTGCTCAGCGATGTATCCGTCTTGACCAGATCGCTCAATGTCACGATTTTGTAGCCGTCGGCAATAAGCCCGTCGATAATCTGCGGCAGCGCCTCGAGCGTCTGCTCGGCGCATTCATCGTTATCGGTCAGCAACACAATGTTGCCCGGCGTCACCGAATCGAGCACCGTCGAGACCTGCTCGTCGGCACCGTTGAGCAGCCAGTCGCCCGAATCGATATTCCACGAGACCACGGCAGACACCAGGTCCATCGCATCAATCCAGTTTTGCTCGTCAAAGGCTGCGTAGGGAGCACGCAAAAGCATCGTCGACGTTCCGGTCGCGGACTTGATCGCCTCGGTGCCCTTCGAAACCTGCTCGCGCACCGCATCGCGGTCCTGGCCCTTGAGCGATTCGTCGCTGTAACTGTTGGAGCCGACCTCGCAGCCGGCATCGACAATCGCCTTGGCCGTGGCGGGCGAGGCCTCGGCCGCATCACCCGACAGGAAGAACGTCGCGGTGACGCCCTTTTCCTTAAGCACCCGCAAGATCTGCTTGGTCGCTCCGCTCGGACCCTCATCAAACGTCAGCGCAACGTACTTTTCGTTGCCCTTGGGCGCCACGCTCGCGCACTCGACCACGCAATCGGTGGCGGGCACGACCTCGCCGCGGTCCTGCGTCTTGCCCGATTGCTCGCCGACCCACACCTCAGAGCGACCCTGGATACCCCACGTCTTGACATACTCGATGGCACCCGTGCCCTCGACCTTAAGCTTGGGCTCGATAACCGTCGCCTGGACCTCATGCTTCTCATACGTGTCGCGGCCGTCCTTGACCGTCACCTTCTCGCCGCCCGTAAGCTCGCGGCTTTTCCACTTGCCCTGTTTTATGCGCTTGCCGTCCACCTTTACCGACAGCTTTTCGCCGCCATGGCGGGTCAGCACGCTGTCGT
>CABSZR010000032.1 GCA_902482185.1 uncultured Collinsella sp.
AACTCGACGTGCTCGACGCCCTCATGAAGCTCAACCCCGCCGAGACGCCCGACGTGCTTTTCGACGCCCCGCTCGCCGATATCTCGGTCTGCTTTGGCTTTATGCACCACGTGCCGTCATGCGAGTATCGTGTACGCGTGCTCGACGCCCTGGTGCGCCAGACGCGCCCAGGCGGCATCATCGCCATCAGCTTTTGGGAGTTTATGAACGACGAGCGCATGGCGCGCAAGGCCGTTCGCGCCGAAGCCCGCGCCGAGCTCACCCCGCCGTTTGAGGGTTACGATTCCGCGCAGTTTGAAGCCGGCGACCACCTCATTGGCTGGCAAAACGACCGCCACGCCTACCGCTATTGCCATCACTTTGACGATCAGCAGATCACCGACCTGGTGCGCGGCGTCCGTACGTTCTACAAGAGCGGCGAGGTTCCCGTGCGCGAGCTTGAGCGCTTCCATGCTGACGGTCGCAGCGGCGATCTCAACCGCTATGTGATTCTCAAGCGTCTGTAGGCACCGACGACTCGCCGTCGAGCCGCACCGCGTCTTTCGGGCAAACTATGCCCACCCCCTTTTCAACCCATTGACGGAACGCGCAGCTATACGTTCCATACTTATGACCAAGGAGCCTCATGGGAGCCATCCACGTTCGCACGCCTAAGAACTTTGTGCTCGAGGAGCGCCTGGAACGCTACGCCGATGCGATTGAGACAAACCCCGAGGCTTATGCCGGAGATTGGCGCAAGGCCTGTGCGCCCGCAGGCAGCAAGCCCTTTGAACACCTTCACCTGGATCTTGGCTGTGGCAAGGGAACGTACCTTGTAGAGCGCGCGGTCCACGAGCCAAACACCCTCTTTATCGGTATGGACCAGGAGCCCATCTGCATCGCCTATGCCGCACAGAAAATCTGCGAGCAGGAACTGACCAACGCACTCGTCCTGCCCCGAGGCGCCGCATCGCTGCCGCAGCTGTTTGCCGTAGGCGAGCTCGATGTCATCACCATTAACTTTCCCACGCCGCAGCCCAAGGCCAAGTACGCCAAAAAACGACTCGTCCATGTCGACCATCTGATGCTCTACCGCCCGCTCTTTGCAGCCGGCGCCACCGTCACGCTGCGCACCGACAGCAAGCCATTGCGCGACTACGCCCTAGGACAGTTTACCGCGGCCGGCTACGACACGCTTTGGGTAAGCGACAACGTCCGCCGCGACCATCCCGAGCATCCCGAGACCGAGTACGAGCGCCGCACGCGCGAGATGGGCGCTGCCGTCTATGGCATTTGTGCCACACCCGGCGCGCAGCCTAGCGATGAACAGCTCGCGGCGGGCCGCGCGCAGGAGCAAAGCCTTGCCTGCTACCTGCCCGATAACCTCGATGAGCTCGCCTATGTGCCTCTGGGCATGGAAGAGGCCGTCGAGAACTTTAGAAACCGTGCCCGCAAGGGCAAGAAGCGCCTACCGCAGGATCCTAGGGGCTTCTGATGGTCGCGACGTCGGCAAACAAGCGCGAATAGGCGCCAACAAACGACCCTCAAATCTAAGTGAGTAGACTTTTTTGCAATAGCCAAGCACAACCCGCATAACCAATACTAAAACCGCAGGTAGAGCCCTTGCGCAAAAGCCATGTGCTCGCGATATTGCAAAAAGTCTACTCACTTAGCTGGCAACTGCACCAAACGGCTGGGCAGAACGCCCATTTCCTGCATTTTCTTGCCTGCGAACGCATCGATGCGACGCTACGCCATAATAGTTGGCGGACAATCGCGAGAGAAAGCAAACACATGGCACAGACCACGACAGACACCACCGCCAGCACCGTTTCCGGCGCCGGAGCCGCCAGCTCATTCTCGGGCGGCACGGGAACCGAAGCCGAGTTCGGTTCGCTCGGCGCGCTCTCCCCCACCTGGTGGGAGCCCGAGGATGGCAGTGAGCCCGAACCGTGGCTCACGCCCGATCAGGCCTTCGAACGTTTCTTTGAATGGACGAGCGATCGCGGTATTGAGCTGTGGGATCACCAAGAAGAAGCCCTCATGGATCTAGCCGCCGGTGACCATGTCATTTTGGGAACACCGACCGGATCGGGTAAATCGCTCGTCGCGCTGGGAATGCTCTTTATGGGCATGGCGCAGGGCAAGCGCTGCTACTACACGGCTCCTATCAAGGCTCTGGTCAGTGAGAAGTTTTTCGACCTTGTGCAGGTGCTCGGCCGCGATAACGTCGGCATGATCACCGGCGACACGCACATCAACACCAAGGCGCCCGTCATCTGTTGCACGGCAGAAATCCTTGCCAACGACGCACTGCGCGAGGGCGAAGATGCCGATGTTGGCTGCGTCGCCATGGACGAGTTCCACTACTTTGCCGACCCCGATCGCGGTTGGGCCTGGCAGGTGCCGCTGCTCACCCTGCCCCACACGCAATTCATGCTCATGAGCGCCACGCTCGGCGATGTCACCGCGATCGCCGCCTCGCTCGAGGAACACACCGGCGCTACCTGCGACCTAGTCGTCGACGCCCCGCGTCCCGTACCGCTGAGCTACGACTACGTGACGACCTCCCTCGAGGGCACCGTCGAGCTCGCCATGCGCCGCGGAGAGGCCCCACTCTACATCGTGCACTTTAGTCAGGACGCCGCGCTTGCCACGGCACAGTCGCTTGCCAACTTTGGCATCGCTAGCAAGGAGCAGCGCGAGGCCATTAAGGAAGCTGCCAAAGGCACGAGTTTCTCCACCGCCTTCGGCAAGATTCTCAAGCGCCTGCTCGGCTGCGGCGTCGGCGTGCACCACGCCGGTATGCTGCCGCGCTATCGCCTACTGGTTGAGCGCCTGGCGCAGCAGGGCCTGCTGCCCGTCATCTGCGGCACCGACACGCTCGGCGTCGGCATCAACGTGCCCATCCACACCGTGGTGCTCACCGCGCTCACCAAGTTCGACGGCTACAAGATGCGTCGCCTGCGCGCCCGCGAGTTCCATCAGATTGCCGGTCGCGCCGGCCGCTCGGGCTTCGATACCGAAGGTATGGTCATCGCCGAGGCACCCGAGCACGAGATCGAGAATGCCAAGCTTATGGCCAAAGCGGGCGACGACCCCAAAAAACTCCGTAAGATTAAAAAGAAAAAGGCCCCCGAGGGCTTTGTCACCTGGAACAAGCAGACCTTTGAGCGTCTGATCGAGACGCAGCCCGAAACGCTCAAGCCGCGCCTGCGTATCACGCACTCCATGGTGATTAGCGTGGTCGAGCAGGGCGGCGACGCCCGCGCCCGCGTGCACGACCTCATCGAGACAAGCCTGCAAACGCCCGAGGAAAAGGCAAAGCTCGAGGTTCGTGCCGACGAGATCTTCGCCACGCTCATCGACTCCGGCGTCGTCGTGCGCACCGAGGTGCCGCCCGCGCCCGACGCCCCGACTGACGCCGCGCCGGACATCGACTATGCGCTGACGGTCGATCTGCCCGAGGACTTCGCGCTCGATCAGCCGCTCTCGCCGTTCTTGCTTGCCGCGTTGGAGCTGCTCGACCCCGAGAGTGAGACCTATACCATGGATCTGATCTCGATGGTCGAGGCTACGCTCGAGGACCCCAAGCAGGTGCTGCGTGCACAGGAGCGCGCCGCGCGCGACCGCGCGATGGCAGAAATGAAGGCTGACGGCGTCGAATATGAGGAGCGCTTGGAGCGCATTCAAGACGTCACGTACGAAAAGCCGCTCGAGGATTTGCTCGACGCCGCTTTTGACAAGTACTGCCAGGAAGTGCCCTGGGCCAACGACTATCAGCTCTCTCCCAAGAGCGTTCTGCGCGATATGCTGGAAAGCACGAGCGATTTTAAGGGCTACATTCAAAAGCTCGGCATCGCCCGCTCCGAGGGCATTTTGCTTCGCTACCTGGCAGAGGCCTACCGTTCGCTCGACCGCACCGTGCCCATCGAGAAGCACGACGAGCGCCTGCGCGACATCATCTCGTGGCTGGGCTTTGTGGTGCGCTCGGTCGACTCGAGCCTGGTGGACGAGTGGGAGAACGCCGGCAACCCCGCTGCACTCGACGCCGCACCGCCGCAGGGCATCGACGAGGTCGTTGCGGACCGTCGCGGCTGCACACTGTTGGTGCGCAACGCGCTCTTCCGCCGCGTAACCCTTGCTGCCCGCGGACACGTGCGCGACCTGGGCGAGCTCGACGAGGACTGGGGCATGAGCGAGATCCGCTGGCAAAGGGCGCTCGACGCCTATCACGAGCAACACGAGGAAATCCTCACCGACGGAGATGCCCGCAGTGCCGCGATGTTTTCCATCGATGAATCCGACGAGAAGACCGATCACGTGTGGCACGTGCACCAGATCTTTGCCGACGAAGATGGCGACCACGATTTTGGCATCATGGGCGATGTCGATCTGGACGCCACGCAAGACGGCGGCGAGGTCATCTTCAAAAACTACCGCGTCGGCTTTATCGAGGACCTGCTCGAGAACTAGCCGACCATACTGGAACGAAACGAAGCGGGGCCGCTGGCAACATCGCCAGCGACCCCGCTTTTGCACTATACGCTATGCCCTACTCGGCATCCTCGACCTCATATGAATCCGCCTCGGCGGGCTCATCGTTTGCCTCTGGCGTAGCCCCGCGTGCCTCGTCAAATGCTGCCTTCATGGTCTTGTTACCCCACGTGAGCTTGCGAATGGTAAGATCGTCGGCCTTCTTGTTGGCTAGGCGCAGATTGTTCTCGGAGGACAGCAACGCCTCCTTGGTTTTCTGCAGATGGCTAATCGTCTTGTCGATCTCATCAATCGCCGTTTGGAACTTGCGGCTCGCGATCTCGTAGTTGCGGCCGAAATCGTTCTTGAACTTTTCCATCTTGGCTTCGAAGTTCGTGACGTCGATATTCTGCTGTTTGTACTCCGCCAGCTCCTGCTTATAGCGCAGCGAACCCATGGCGGCGTTACGAAGAAGTGTAATCATGGGAATAAAGAACTGCGGACGAATCACGTACATCTTCTCGTAGCGATAACTCACGTCGACGATACCCGCGTTATAGAGCTCGCTCTCGGGCTCCAGCAGGGTGCAGAGCACCGCGTACTCGCAGCCTTTCTGGCGACGATCGTGATCGAGTTTCTTAAAGAAGTCCTCGTTTTTATGCTTGGTCGCGGTCTCATCGTTCTCGTTTTTCATCTCGAACATAATCGAAATGACCTCGTTGCCGCTCGCGTCGCACTCGCGGAAGATAAAGTCGCCCTTGGTACCCTCGGACGCATCGTTATCTTTCTCGAAGTACGCGTTAGGAAATGCCGTCATGCGCAGACGGTTAAACTCGGTCTCGCAGTGCTGCTCGAGCGACTCGCCCACCATCTTGGTGGACAGGCGGACCTTCATGTCCTTAAGGCGCTCAATCTCTTCATCCTTGTAGCGAATCAGGTCATCGCTCGCGCGCTTGGCCTGCGCAAGCTCGAGCTCGTGTGCCGCCTTGGCTTGCTCCTCGCGAGAATCGCGCACCGCCAGCTCGCTCGTCAGCTTGGCACGTGCCTCATCGCGCTCTCGTTCCGCCGCGGCGACCGCCTCTGACAGGTTCATTTTTGCCATCAGTTCCTGCTCGCGCAGCTGGGCACGCAGGCCCTCGGCCTCTTGCTCGGACTGAGCCTTTGCGGCGGAAAACTTCTCTTGCACCTTCGCGCGATAGTCAGCAAGCGCGCGCTCGGCCTCGCTGCGAGCGGCATCGAGCTCACGCTGCGACTCTGCCGCGGCAGCGGCAAGCGCCATCTCCTGGGCCTTGTCCGCCGCGGCAAGCTTGGCCTGCAGCTCGGCAATCTGAGCGTCGCGTGCAGCTAAATCGTTTTGAGCAGCGTTGCGCGCCGCCGACTCGGCAAGCTTTGCTTCGTCATCTTTGCGCCCAAGCTGCGCACGCAGGCTATCAATCTCACGCTGGAGTTCGGCATTCTCTTTTTGAGCATTGGCTCGTGCCTCAACCGCCGCGCGCTGGCTTGCACTCTCGCGCTCTGCGGCAGCGCCCTCGAGCTTAGCGCGCAGCTCGGCAAGCTCAGCATCGCGCTTGGCAACCTCTTGCGCCAGTTTCTGATCCGCAGTGTTCTTCTGCTCGACAAGCTGGGCATTGCGCTGAGACTCTGCCTGTTGCAAGGCAGCCGTCGAACGCGAGCGCTCAAGCTCCAGCGCCTGCTCACCCTCACGCTGGACTGCCTTCACACGCTCATCCAGGTCGCGCGAGAACTCGGCATCGCGCACCTGCTTGACGATATCCGCATAGCCGGATGCATCGACCTTAAAAACTTCGCCGCAATGCGGGCACTTGATCTCGTTCATAGCAGCTCCTCGATGGACGCAAATTTCAACCGCCTACACTCTACCGCGCCACGCGGACAAAAAAGGCGCCGCCGCCATAATGGCAACGGCGCCAGAACCACCACAAAGGTGCCTGTCCCCTTTGTGGTGGTTCGAGAATTACAGTCCAAAGAAGCCCAGGATTTGATCGCGGCTTACGGGTCTGTAGTCGTTGGCATCAAGGCCAACGTCATAGCGCAGGATCGGGCGCTCGCGATCGCGGTTGCGTGCGTTGGTGCGGTCACCCCTGCTGTGGATATGCCCATGCAGCATAATGGCGCCACGTGCCTTGCCGTTCCAGCTGAGCATGGGGTAGTGGCTCATAACCAGACGATGGCCCTTGGCATAGCCGGGAGCAATCTCCAGGTAATCGCGCACGTCTTCCCAAATTTGCGGGGCGTCGGAATCTTCCCAGTCGCCGTCATGGTTACCGCGGATGAGCGTCGCATTCTTGCATTCGATACGCTCGCGCAGGCGCACCGCCTCCGCCATGGGCAAGCGATACGTAAAGTCTCCCAGGATATAGAGGCGGTCGTCCGCAGCCACGCACTCATTGATGGCATCGATGACCTTGCGGTTCATCTCCTCGACCGAATCAAACGGTCGATCCATGTCGTGCAAGATATTCGTATCGCCCAGGTGCAGGTCGGCGGTAAACCACATCATCGTCTATGCCCTCATTTCGCAATGCATCCAACTCGTGCTAAGTATACAGACGCAGCGATGCGGCGGTCATCCAAAGAGCCCACCGAACAGTCCGCGGCGGCGCTTGTCTTGCTTTTTCGAAGCGTCACCCTGAGTTTTCTTGTCCCGCCGTTTCTTACGGTCCTGTTCCAGATCATCGTCGTCGAGCAGCAGATCCCACTCAAACGGATCGTCTGTCAAATCGAACTGGTCGTCGTCATCAAACATGGCAGTCCCCTTTACCGACTAGCGAGCATCCACCACGTAGAGTCCAACGCGCACCTGATGCCACGGGCTGCGCTCGGGGGCAACCTGTTGCACGCGGGCCTCAAACACGTCCTTGTGGCCGTAATACATCATCAAGGACAGTGGGCCGACCTCGTTTCCCGGAACGTAGCCAAGTTTGGTCTTACCATAGTAGATCGCAACTGCCTCGGGGTCATGGGGATTATCGCGCTCGGCACACAGCGTCAGTTTATCGCCCGCTTTAAGATCGCCTAGGACCAAAGCGCCGTCGGCATACTGAAATCCTGCGATGTGAAACGACAGAAGAACACGTGAAGGCTCGTACATGGCAGCTCCTCTAACAGCCGGATAAACCGGCGCTTGACCTTACTGAGAAGCTTACGAGCCCGTGCGGACACAAATTCGCCCCACCCGCGCCTTTTCGACCGTTTGTCGCTACACCATCTGATTCTAATGCACAAACATGCGCACGAACTTGTGCTTCCAGCTTGCGTAAGGAGCGTAGCGGAATGGCACGTCCAGCCACGTTGCCTTGTTCACGATGCTCTTCTTGTGGCTAAACGTATCGAAGCTCTCGCGTCCATGGTACTGCCCCATACCGCTCGCACCCATGCCACCAAAGCCCATATGGCTCGTAGCCAAGTGCATAATCGTGTCGTTGACGCAGCCGCCGCCAAAGGGCACGTAACGCACAAAGCGCTGCTGAACTGCGCGATCCTGGCTAAAGATATACAGAGCCAGCGGCGTCGGACGATCCGTAATAAACGTCTCGGCCTCGTCTAGGCTCTCAAACGTCAGCACCGGCAAGATGGGGCCGAAAATCTCCTCCTGCATCACGGCGTCATCGGGGGTCACGCCGTCCAAAATCGTCGGCTCAATCTTGAGCGATGACTCGCGCGCCGTGCCTCCAAGCACAACCTTATCGGGATCGATCAGCCCACGCACGCGCGCAAAATGCTTGGCGTTGACGATATGCCCATAATCCTCGTTATCGAGCGGATGCTCGCCAAACATACGGCGGGCCTCTTCCCTGATGAGGTCCAGCAGCTCGTCGTGCACGCGCGCATCGACCAGCAGGTAGTCGGGCGCCACGCAGGTCTGCCCCACGTTGAGCCATTTACCAAAGGCGATACGCCGCGCCGCAACCTTCAAGTTTGCCGTCGCATCCACGATGCAGGGGCTCTTTCCGCCCAGCTCAAGCGTCACGGGCGTAAGGTTTTTACTTGCGCGCTCCATGACGAGTTTGCCGACCGGAACGCTACCGGTAAAGAAGATCTTGTCCCAGTGCTCATCGAGCAGCGCTTCGTTCTCGGCGCGCCCGCCCTCGACAACCGTCACCAGGCGCGGATCAAATGCCTCTTCACAGATTTGCTTGAGCACCGCACTCGATGCCGGAGCATAGGCGCTCGGCTTGATGACCACAGTATTGCCCGCGGCAAGGGCGCCGGCGAGCGGCTCGAGTGTTAGCAAAAATGGGTAGTTCCACGGAGCCATGATGAGCGTGACGCCATAGGGCACGGCTTGCGTCTTGCACACGCTCACGGCGTTAGCGAGGTCGCACGGACGCAGGCGCGGACGACTCCATCGAGCCACGTGAGCGATCTGATGACGAATCTCGGAAAGCGACGTGCCGATCTCGCACATATATGCCTCGTCATGCGACTTTCCCAAATCGGTCTTGAGTGCATGGGCAATATCGGCCTCGTGCGCCCGTACCGCATCGCGTAAACTCACGAGCGCGCGACGTCGGGCATCGACATCAAACGTGGCGTGCGTCTTAAAGTAGGCGCGCTGATCGCCGACGATGCGCGCAATTTCCTCGGTGTTCATGTGCCCTCCTAGTTCTCGCCCTCAAACATACCACCTGCAACGACTTCATACATATGCTCGAGCTCCAAGCGGTCCATTAAAAGCGGAACGGGGTACAGGGGATTGGCCTCGGCATCGGCATTCGCCGCCATCTGCGGAATGTCGGAGCGGCGAATGCCCGAGACATATTTGGGAATGTCCAAGGTAGCGTTCATTCGATCGACCCAATCGATAAAGGCCTCGGCCGCCAGGTTGTCCTGTGCGTTAGCCGGCGCGATACCAGCCATGCGGGCGAGGTCGGCGAGCTTAGGAGCAGCAGCTTCACCATAGGCGCGAAGCATGTGCGGCAGGATAATGGCATTGGCCAAACCGTGGGGAATCCCATAACGTCCGCCCAGACTGTGCGCGATGGCATGCACATATCCGACATAGGAGCGCGTAAAGGCAACACCCGCTTTATACGCTGCCGAAAGCATATTGCGGCGCGCCCGTATGTTGTCCCCACGCTCATAAGCATCGAGCAAATTGTCGTGGATGAGCAGCACCGCCTGACGCGCCATCTTGCGCGTATAGGGCGTGGTACTGCGCCCGATAAAGGCCTCGACAGCATGCGTTAGAGCATCCATGCCCGTTTGCCCCGTAATGGAGGCGGGCAGGCCGCGCGTAAACTCGGGGTCGTGCACCGCAAAGCGCGGGATAAGCACAAAGTCGTTAATGGGGTACTTGTAGTGCGTCTCGTCATCGGTAATTACCGCTGCAAGCGTTACCTCACTTCCCGTGCCCGCCGTAGTTGGAACGGCGATGAGCAACGGCAGGCGACGATGAATCCGCAGCAGGCCGCGCATCTTGTTGATGGGCTTGCTTGGCTGCGCGATGCGTGCGCCCACGCCCTTGGCACAGTCCATGGCCGAGCCGCCGCCAAAGCCGATGATGGCCCCGCAGCCACGCTCGCGGTAGATGGCCGCGGCCTTTTCGACGTTGGCGATGGTGGGGTTTGCCACGGTCCTGTCGTAGACCTCGCAGGCGATTCCCGCCGCGGCGAGCGCGTCCTCGAGGCCGTGCGTGAGGCCGAGCCGTGCCACTCCCGGGTCCGTCACCAACAGCGCCGTCGTGACGCCGTGCTTGGCGAGAAGCTCGGGGACCTTCTCGACGGTGTCTGCGACCTGGGGCTCAAAGTAGGGCAGGACGGGTAGGGCGATTCTGAAGGCGGTCTGGTACGCGCGGCACCAGGCGCGGCGGGCGAGCCTCATGGGGATGGTCCTCTCAATTGTTGACTAGGCAACATCTGCGAGCGGCATTCTAGCCAGTTCACGTTGACGAGTCAACAACACTATTTTGAGGGGAGGGCTAGAGCTGGAAGTGGGTGCTGTCAGACCAGTGGCGGCGCAAGGCGACATCGGCGGCGAGGACGTGGCGGACGACCTCGCCACAACGGAGTTCTCCATCGCCATGCTTGCGTGCCGTGGAACGAACCTGTCCCGACTTTGCGCAAAAATGAACATGTCCCCAATTTGCGAGCGCGACGGGAAGAGGAACGTGAAACAGGCAGTCATCGGCATATACGCGCACGTCGACGCAGGCAAGACCACGCT
>CABSZR010000033.1 GCA_902482185.1 uncultured Collinsella sp.
CTGTCCCCTTTGTGGTGGTTTTGCTTGGCTGTGGCTAGGCCAGCAGGTCGATGACGTTAAAGCCGGCGTTGCTCTTGGCAATGACGTCTCGGCCGCCAAAGACACAGGCGGGCGACTCGGCTGCGATGCGCGTCACATCGGCGCCGAGCGAGCGCAGCTCACCGGGCGTGGCGGCGAGCATCTGGGCGCGGCGCTCCTCGCGGGCGTGCGGATCGAGTCCAGCCAGGTAGGTCGTGTTGCGGCGTTTGGTGAGCGCGTACGGCTTCACCGGTGCATCCATGCCGCTCACGCAGCTCACGATAAAGCCCTCAAAGGCGGCCTCGTCGGGCTCAAAGCTGCCGAGCCATTCGCCTGCGCGCTCCACGCGCTCAATCGAAGGATCGACCGCCGGGTCGCGGTAGGTGTAGAACGCCGCCTGGCGCTCGCCGGCAGCGCGGAATCCGCAGCCGTACGCGCCGCCCTTCACGCGGATCTCGTTCCACAGGTAGTCGTAGGAGAGCGCGTTGGCGGCAACCGCCCAGGCGCCCGTCACGTCAATGCCCAAGCGACGCGGGTCGCACGCGCTTGCCGCAAAGCAGATGTCGCTGGGGATGACAAAAGCCTCGTGGCGGTCGCACGGCGTCGGCACCACGAGCGCGTCGCGGCCGGCATCGGCGCCGTCGCCAGCTCCCAGCCCCAAGTCGCCCGCGGCGGCCCAGTACGCGTCAAAGTCCTCATCGCTGCCGGTAAAGCTCGCCAGGCAGCCATCGGCCACAAAGATGCGGCCTGCCAGCTCGGCAAGCTTGGCACGCAGGCCGTCCAGGCGCTCGTCAAAGTGGTCGAGCAGATCGCGCAGGAACAAGTAGAAGTCCACGCCCGAAAGCTGCTCGCGCACCACGGCCGAAGGTGAGCTGTAACTCATCGCGCGGCCGAGCGCCGCCGAGTGTCCGTTGTTGATAAAGCCCTGCTCAAGCCCAATGCGAATCTGCGTGAGCACGTCGTGCACGCGGTCGGCGTCGGCGTCCGCCAGCAATGTGCTCGACCACACCTCGCGCGGCAGGCTCGCTAGCGCGTCGATCTTTTCGGACAGGGCGCCGGCGCTCACCAGCAAGTAAGGGCGCACGCCGTCCACTTCGGGCTGCGTCATGACTTCGGTCGTAAAGCTCAAAAAGCCCAGCTTGCCGGCGAGCAAGTTGTCGAGCTCCTCGGCCGAGTGCTCGCGCGTGGGCAGCTGCTTAAGCAGGCGGCAGAGCAGTGTCACATAGGGCAGGTCCTCAAACGCGACGCAGCTCAGGTCGAAATACTGCATGGCGTAGGCCAGACGGTTGGTGGGGATGCCGTGGCGCAGGCAGGGGATGGGCGCGGTCGTGTCCACGATCAGCGGCGGCTCGGGGCGCGCCTCGCCAATGTCGGACACGCGCAGGCGCGGCAGCGTGGCCTTGGCCTCGGGCGTGTCCTCGGCCTCCTGCGCGGCACGCAGCGCGGCCGTGCGCTCGACCACGTCGGCCAGCTCGGCATCGGTCATGGCGTCGCGCTTGGCAGCCAGCTCGGCAGCTTCGGCGCCCTCCGCACCCTCGGCAGCGTCCACCGGCACCAGCTCGACCAGCGCCATGTGGTCGTTTTCCAGCACCAGTTCGCGCAGCAGGTCCTCAAAGTAGCTGCCGTCCAGCTCGCCACGCAGCTCCTCGTACACCGGGCCATACTTGAGCGCCAGCGTCGCAGCGTCGTCATCGTAGAGCCACGTGCTCAGCGCGTCGCACGCAATGGCTACGCCGTCGGCGATGCCATAGTCGCGCTGGCGCAGGTCGTACTCGTTGCTGCTGATGATGGCCTCCAGGCGCTCGCGCGGAACGCCATGCTCGCATAGGTCGCGGCAGGCGTCCTGGAACACGCGGCGCAGCTCGCGCGCCACGCCGGGCTGCGCGTTTTGCAGCATGATGAGCTCGTAGGGCTGCAGGCTCTCGGCCGCCGTGTAGCTCACCACGTTGCCGCCCAGGCCGGCGGCCAGAATGGCCTTCTTGACCGGTGCCTCGTTGGAGCCCAGCAGCGCCTCGAACAGGATATCTGCTGCGATCGTGCGCTTGCGGTCGAGCGCGCTGCCCAGCACAAGGCCCAGGCCCACCAGGGCGTTCTCGGGCGTGGTAGCCATCTCGATGCGCTTGTACTCGCAGGTCACGGGCGCCTGCACGCCCAGCGGATTGGGCGCCAGCGTGGACGGGTCCTCGCCGGCGGCGACGGCAGCGTCCATGCGGCGGCTCGCGGCACTCGGCTGCGACAGATAGCGCTCGTCCAAAAACGCCAGAGCGCGGTCCACGTCCAGGTCGCCGTAGAGCGTTATATAAGAGTTGGAAGGATTGTAGTGGCGCGCGTGCGTGTCCAGGAACTGCTCGTAGGTGAGCGCGGGGATCGCGCGCGGGTCGCCGCCGCTCTCGTGCGCATAGGCGGTGTCGGGATAGAGCGCGGCGTTGACGGCGTCGTCCAACACGCTCATGGGATCGGACAGCGCACCCTTCATCTCGTTGAACACCACGCCGTTATAGCGCAGCGTGCCCTCGCGCAGTCTGGCGGCGCTGCCGTCGCCCTCGCCTTCGGCGCCCTGCGGCAGGTCCAGCTCGTAGTGCCAGCCCTCCTGCTCAAAAATGGTCGGCTTGGTATAGATGGCCGGGTTGAACACCGCGTCCAGGTACACGTCCATCAGGTTGTACAGATCCTGCTCGTTGGTGGTGGCAACGGGGTAGATGGTCTTGTCGGGGTAGGTCATGGCGTTGAGAAACGTCTGCATGGAGCTCTTGATCAGGTCGACAAACGGCTCCTTGACGGGGAACTTAGCCGATCCGCACAGCACCGAGTGCTCAAGAATATGGAACACGCCGGTGGAATCGGCCGGCGGCGTCTTAAAGCCAATGGCAAAGGCCTTGTTTTCGTCGTCGCACGCCAGGTACAGCAGGCGAGCGCCCGAGGCGGTGTGGCGCAGCACGTAAGCGTCCGAGTCGAGCTCGGGCACGGTCTCACAGCGCTCGACGGCAAAGCCGTGGCAGGTGGTGCCGGGTACCAGCAGCGCGGCGGCAGCGGCGCGCGGGTCGGTTGAGGTGGTGGGCATATGCAGTCTCCTTTGACGCCCCAGCGGGGGCGAATCGAGTCGAATCCTCGAGAGTATACCCATATGGGGCCGCGGCTCTGCGGCGAACTGAAGACGATGCCGGCGGAATGGGTAAAGGCCCCGCGTGACCGCCGCGCGAGCGTGGAAATTCGGACACACGCCAAACGAGAGTGGATATTTGGACGGAATCTGCCGCAAAAGCCCCAAAAACCGTCCAAATATCCACTCTCGATATCCGACCGTCCGAAAATCCTCGCTCGTCCATCACTCGCGTATCTCTCGTCCCTCATTCGTCTCTAATATGAGAGATGACAGGAAGATGAGAGAAAAATATGAGAGATAACTGAGCAGCAAAGAGGTAGGCAATCATGGTATTGTCTCAATACCGATTGTTCTACCAGCAAAAATATGTATAAATGAAGCAAATGGTAGACATTCCATCTCTATCTATCTCTTATCTCTAAGCCGAGAGATAGAGAGATAAACGAGAGATAACTGAGAGACGAGGGAAATCTATCCGCGGCATTCTCCGCAGGGCCGAGCGAAAGGACGTGCAGATGAACGAAAACGAGCTGACCGGTCTGCTTGAGTCTTTAAGGCGTATGGGCTCGGATGATCTTAACGTCGAAGTAAAGGAGAGCGCCACGACGCTTTCCCGCGACGTATGGGAAACGGTGAGCGCATTCGCGAACACTGCCGGCGGAATCATCGTGCTCGGAGTGAGTGAGCGCGCAGGTTTTGTCCCGGTTGAGAACTTCGAGACCGAGAAAGTGCTCAACCAATTCGTGGCGGGCATGGGCGATGCCGGCGGTCGCGGAAAGCTGGCCAATCCGCCCAAATACACCATTGAGCGCGTGGAGCTCCAGGGCACCGTGGTTCTGGTCATCACGATTGAGGAGCTCGACCCGTCGAGCAAGCCTTGCTATGTCATAGAGCGGGGCGCTCAAGGTGGCAGCTACAAACGCATCGATGACAAAGATGTTCCGCTTTCGTCGACCGAGGTTTTGGCACTGTCGTCATATGAACGGACGAGTCCTAGCGATCGCGATGCGGTGCCCGGCACGAGTGCGAGCGATCTCGACGAGTCGCTGGTCGACCGCACGATAGAGCGTGCCTATTCGTTGACGCCTCGAGCGATGCGCGGTGCGGCGGACAAGAAGACAAAGATGGAGCGTCTGAATTTCCTTGATTCCCAGGGCAATGTCACCAAGGCTGGACTCCTAGTTGTGGGCACCTACCCTCAGCAGTTCTATCCCAAGCTCTTCATTGACGTGGCTGTCCATGCGGGAACTCAGAAGGGCATGGCGGGGTCGCTGAGGTTCATGGACCGCACAATCTGTGAGGGAACGTTGGGCGAGATGATCTCGGATGCCGTCGCAGCCGTCGCCAAGAATTTGCGGCGAACCTCGACCGTCCAAGGCGTCTCGCGTGTCGACTCGCTTGAGATTCCCGAGGAGGTTCTGCGCGAGGCAATCGCCAACGCCGTAATCCATCGAGAATACGGGGATCGGTTCTGTGGACAATCGATTGCCGTCGACGTCTTTGACGATCGTGTCGAGGTGACGAATCCTGGCGGCCTTTACGGGGGAAAGACTCGCGAGAACTTGTTTGACGGCAGCTCCCGATGCCGTAACGCGACGCTTGTGAAGCTCATGTCGATTGTCCCGCTGCCGGATGGCGCAGGTTCGCCGGCTGAGGGCAATGGCTCGGGCATCCCGATGATGATCGATGCCATGCGCGCGCATGGTCTGGCCGAGCCCCTGTTCTGCCCGGGATTCGATCGGTTCAAGGTCGTACTTTACCGTTCAAAGATCGAGCCGGTCGATCATGGCGGGGGCTTAATTGTGACGGCACTCAAACACTACGGCGAGCTGGGGACGCGCGAGCTGGCAGAGCGCACAGGGCTCACAATTTCCCAGGTTAGGTCGCGCGTCAACGCGCTCATTGCTCAAGGCGAGCTTGAGCCCACGGCGCCGGCGACGAGCCGCAACCGCAAGTATCGACTGTCGGAGTGCGTGGGATAGATGCGTTAGTGGACGAGGCGACCCAATAATCGACCCTCGATTGGCGTCCATTAAGGTAAAGCGGTTGTTGCCCAATCGACGGTGATGCTAAAGACTCGGCTTACGCCGGCATGGCCCCGAACCCGTCTATCAAGAACAGCCTAAGAACCAGCTTGATGACATTTCCCGGTTTGACTTCTGCCGCGTCAAAGACGTGTCGCTCGGCGAGCTCGCTGCAGTATGCATAGATGTCGCGGATAAGGTCCGCGCCCGAGAGCGTAAACATGTAGCCTGCGTCCGAAAGCGCATTGGGCGCGGCGGGCAACTTGGCCATGTGGCAGAACGTTTGCAGGTCGGGCTCCATAACATTCTGGTAGTCGAGGTGGCCGCTGGCATCCTGTGCGGCAAGCTCCAATTGGCGCACAAAATCTAGCGCCGCCGCTAACACAAAGCTCGGCGTAGGCGCATTGACGTCCTGAGTGGTCGCCACAAGCCTGCCCGCCGCCTGCGTGACAAGCCAAGCGACCTCGCGCTGGCAACGCACGGCCTTGCGCGTAACCGGCTTGATGGACGAAGAAGAAACGCTTCCCTTAGGCGGATTCGAAACAGCCACAAGAACCTCCCATGAACGACCCGGCCCAACAAGCCCGGATGAAACACGTGCTACATCAGTATACAGGGGAGTGGGGTAGCGGGGTACAAGCGCGCCAGCGGCAAACCGAGAGCATCAACGATGTGCCGATCGCGGAATGAGATCTCGTAATAATTGACTCTCGGCCATATTATTGAGGGGCATGACTCGCGTTCGTATGGTTGTAGGTGCTGGCGATGAACGACATTGACCTTGCTGTTCCGTTGATGGATGGACCAAGCTATGACCGTGCCTGCAGTCTCGTGCCTTCCGAATACGTTGGGGCATGGGAGTGGTTTCTGGGTGAGGAGCAGCGCGGCGGCGTTTGGACCAGCCTTCCGCACCACACCAAGGAAGATAGCCCTCAGTATCAGTACCGTTTGAGAATTGGCTCGGACTTCTTTCCCGTAACGCGGGATTCAGGGATCTTCTGGCCGGGCCAGGATCGGGTGAAGCAAGATCCCAATAAGATCTTTGCGCTTTCGGTCCATAACTCTAAAAAGAGCTTCTACACCGATGTGCCTCCGCTCTATTTGGACGATGGTACGTGGGTCATTAAGTACTCGGTTCAAGCGCCGGGTACCGTTGGTTTTCGAGACCAGAATTACAACCGTAAAATGCTCAACTGCATGGAATGTGGCGTTCCAGTCGGAGTCATATTTGCAACCGAGGTGGGCTACAAGGTGCTCGGCCTTGCATTTGTTGAACGGTTCGAGCCCGAAAACGGATGGTTTGTTCTGCACGGTCCTGTTCATAAAGGCGGACCGGACCCTCGTTTTGCGCCCGACATGAGTTATCTGAAGCACATGCCCGTCGATATTGAGTTTGCCGGACAGGGTACGACCGACGACGAAAAGGTCCGCTATGCGTTAAGGCGCGAGCGATTGGGGCAGCAATGGTTCCGCAAGCAGCTCGTTGCCGCCTATGATGGCCGTTGCGCGGTGTCGGACTGCGGCGTCAGCGAAGCTCTGGAAGCTGCACATATCGAGAATTACTCGGGACCCAAATCGCAGGTTGCCAGCAACGGCATTCTGCTTCGGCGCGATCTTCATTCCCTATTTGATGCTCACCTGATTTCGTTTGAGCCTGTTTGCGGCGAATATCGGCTGTGCGGATCGTACCTGCTGGATAAGACCGACTACGTTTCCTTTGCGGGTGCGACGCTAAGGCAGCCGAATGAGCGTCAGTGGCGACCCAATACGGTGTTTCTTGAGGCCCATCGCATTGAGTTCGATCGCTCGGAAAAGAAGCGTGAAAAGGCGGGGCTTCTGCCGTATTAGCGTATTTGGCTTTGGCATTCTTTGACGATCGTGTTGTTTGATCGGATCGCGTGGCGATGCAATCTCGCGCACGCCTGCCGGTGCATGCTCTTCCTGTTTTGTATAGCGAGAGGGGAGCGTGTATGAGCTGGCGAGGCGATATTGCGATGGGGAAGTACGGAAAACTGCCGTGTGCCCTTATAGACAACAATATGTTTCCGAGCGTAGAGGTTGATTGCGGGTCGTTTGTCGTCACCTGCCCTTGCTGCGGCTCGCAAATACCGTGTCTCGACATTCGGTTCATCGATGCGCGTGACAGACTCAGCGACGAAGTGAGAAAACAGACAGGCGTTCATATGCCGGTGTATCCGGAGAAATGCCCTGTTTGTGGCCTCGATATCGTGTATGACGCCGGCGACGAGGGATAGGTGATGCGGAGGAGCTGGCTGTGAAGGCATCTCCGTCCCTACAAATAAACCCCCTCACCGAGTTGCTTGTGAAACTTGGCGTGATGGTCGCGTGCCCAGGTAAAGAGCGCCTGGTCAAAGTCGGTGCGCGTGGCCGGGACGCCAAAGACGCCGGCAACTTCGACGCGCACAAACTCCAGTGCCGGCAGCTTGTTGATGGCAGTGAGGGCAAACGGGGACGAGGGCTCCTCGAACAGATAGCGGCTGCCTTGCAGCGCGTCGCAACTGGTGCACGTGTTGCCGAGCGACGGGGCTTTGGAGGTTCGCGCGCCTACGGGCTTGTAGCCGCAGCGCTTATGAAGGTAGTCGCGGATCTCGCCCGGCACACAGCCAAGAGCGGGCACGATGGCGAGCGCGTTGGCGTTGGCCGTGTCGATGGCAATGTGCCCGGCTTCGTTGGGTGCGTGCGCGATGGCGATGCTCTCGTCGTTATCGGTTCGATAGGGAATGCCGAAGGCCGCGACCGAGGTCTCTTTGTGACACTTCCAGCATTCGCGCTTGCCCAGTACTAGATATATATACGGCGCTGAGGGGTCGGATCGGTCAACACCGGGCAGCCACTCGGCAAAAGGCTCGGGGTTGACGCCGCTGGGTACATACCAGATCTTCTTGGTCCGGTCCCATTTGGCGCCCAGCGCCTTGGCTTCTTCTTTGTGCGAAAAGGGGACATCGAGCTCGGTGCGCATGGCGGCTCCTTGGTGCTGCAGGTGCAAGTGGCTCAAGGATACCGCAGGGCGCAGACATCGCGGCGTTTTGCTGAGAAGTTGCGGTGCGGACTGATTGGTTATGCCGATGGATAGATCGGCAAGTAGATGGTCGGCTTTTGGCCAGTTGGGCGGTTGGAGCAGCTTGCGGCGCAGTTTTGTGCCTGGCTATTGTTGATGTTGGGGCATTGAATTTGTTTGGCGGCTATTTGTCAGGTGAATTGATGTTACGTTGCGATGACGGTTGGAGCTGCCAGTGGATTTGGCGACATAAAACAAAACAGCTCAGAGGCGAAGCCTCTGAGCTGCGAACATTTGGTGGGCGTTAGAAGATTTGAACTTCTGACCTCTTCCGTGTCAGGGAAGCGCTCTCCCCCTGAGCTAAACGCCCGATCAAGGGTGCGCAAGTGCGCAAGGGATAATATAACGGAGCCTGAACTCGGTGGCAAGAACATTTTTAAAAATCGCTTACATTGTGGAATTCGGGGGCTTTGTCGTATCCATTTCAAAAGAGTCTGCTGCCGCGATTTTGCTGTCGACTAATACAGGGCCATTGCGGTATCGAGCTATGGAAAGACGCCTGCGGAATTGTCCTACCGATAAGCGGACAAGCCTCCAGCTGGTGCCTTCGCCGTGGTAAGGTAAGCCGAATTGTTTCCAGGCTGTTTCGGGGGAGTGGAATGAGCAAAGAGTGTGTCGAGCAGGTCGAAGGCACAGGGGCTTCGGTGCCGATGACCGATATATCGAACATTGATGTGCCCGAGGGCACCGACGAGCTCAGCCGCAACACCCGTCGCGCCTGGCGCGACCGTCTCAACGACGCCCAGACGCGCAAGATAATCACGGGTGTTTTAGCCACGCTGGTGGGCGGTTCGTTTTGGGGCTTCTCGGGCACCAGCGCGAGTTTTTTGTTCGATACCTACCATGTCGATACGCTGTGGCTTATGAGCGTGCGTCAGATTCTCGCCGGCCTGCTCTTTATGGCTGTGGTTGTCACGCGCGATCGCGCACGCCTGGTCAAGCTTTGGACGACGCCCGCTGATCGCAAGCAGCTGCTGCTCTTTACCGCTTTTGGCCTGCTCTTCAACCAGTTTTGTTATCTTTCGGCCGTGCGCCTGACGAACGCCGGAACCGCGACGGTGCTCCAGTGCCTGCAGCTCGTTATCATCATGGGCTACACCTGCGTGATCGATCGCCGCATGCCGCGTACTCGCGAAGTCATCGGCATTGGCCTAGCTCTGGGTGGAACCTTTTTAATCGCCACCGGCGGCGACCCCACCAGCCTGAATATCTCGCCGCTTGGCCTGGCAGCAGGTCTTATGTGTGCGGTCAGCGCCGCGTGTATGGCGGTGATTCCCGCCAAGATCCTGCCCGAATACGGCAGCCCCATCGTCACGGGTTCGGCAATGCTCACGGCGGGCGTGGTCTCGTGCGTCTTCGTGCGGCCCTGGGCACATATGCCGGCGCTCGACGCTGCCGGCATCGAGGCGCTCGCGGTGTTCGTGGTTATCGGCTCGTTTTTTGCTTACATGCTTTATATGCAGGGCGTTAAGGACATCGGCTCGGTGCGCGCGAGCCTCATCGGAACTGTGGAGCCGGTTTCGGCGACCATCACCAGCGCCGTTATGCTGGGGACGGTGTTTTTGCCGACCGACCTTATCGGCTTTGTCATGATCATCGTGATGATGTTCCTCACGGTGTAGCTAGCGCCGCCGCCAAGACGGAAAAGGTGTTGTGCCGCATTTTCGCCAATTGATGTCCGTGTCTGGAGTTTAGCTGTCGATGCTCAAAATGCCATAAACTAGTAACGTTATGGACTTTTTCATTGCGACTCAATTGCGAGGATTTCTTTATGGCTGGTAATCACTTTAAGGGCAGCGATAGCGGCCGCCCTGCAGTTCCGCCGCGTCCGAACGGGGCTGGTAAGGCCGGCACGCCGGGCGGCGCTGGACAGGGCGGTTCCGGTAAGCGCGTGTCCCCGGGCGAGACGGCGATGTTTACCGCTCTGTACGAGCAGTCTCAAAAGGCAAAAAAGACCGGCCGTGCAAGAGGAAATGTCTTTGCGGGCGGTGCAACCTCTGCGTCGCAGCCGAGCGGGGCTCCTTCGGTACCTGCGAACAACGCAGGTGCTGCCAACGCCGCGAATGGCGCCGGCAACGTTAATGCCGGCAAGGCCGACAACAATACTCCCTCTGCCGGTGGCGCGGGGCTTACGGGTAACCTCGGCACGATTTACACCGGCGCCTCCGAGACTGGCACGTTTGCCCGCCTGGATGATAGCGGTGCCG
>CABSZR010000034.1 GCA_902482185.1 uncultured Collinsella sp.
ATCATGCTGCTCTCGGCCTTTATCTATGCCAGCCACATTATCGTGGCCAAGCGCTTTGTCGAAGAAGTCGATCCGCTGTCCCTGGGCGTTTGGCAGCTGGGCTTCGGCGGCTTATTCTCGGGCATTGCCGCATGCGTCTTTGGCGGTTTCACGCTTCCCGGCACGCCGGGCGAGGTCGTAGTCGTCGTCGCACTCGCACTCATCTGCTCTGCCTATGGCTTTATCACCCAGACGCTCGTGCAGCCCCACGTGCCCGCCGAGACCACCGGCTTCGCCTTCTCGCTCGAGCCGGTCTGCTCCGCCGTCTTTTCGTTCTTCTTGGTCGGCGAGGTCCTGAGCCCCATCGCCTTCTTTGGCGCCGCCCTCATCCTCACCGGCGTCATAGTGGCAACCGTGCAGCTTCCGCGACTTCATGCGCACGCTCACGACCACGCCCACATGGCAGGAACGCCCGAGCAAGTCTCGTAGACCCCACTCTTCATACAGCCGTGGCATAAAGGTCTCCGGACGCCTTTACAATAGATGCCAACAGAGCATCTGCCATAAAGGAGCCCCATGGACACCGCAACCCGCGACCGCAACATAGCAACTTGGTTGGGCGATGCGCCGCAGCCGGTACGTGACACTACGAACCAGCTGCTCGAGCGCATCGCCCTTTTGCGTGCCGAGCAGACTATCTACCCGGCACAAGACGACATCCTCAATGCCCTCGCCTACACGCCGGCCGACCAGGTCAAAGTTGTCATCTTGGGTCAAGACCCCTATCACGGACCCAACCAGGCCATGGGGCTGTCGTTCTCGGTCCCCGCGACGCAAACCAAGTTGCCGCCGAGTTTGCGCAACATCTACAAGGAACTCAATGCCGATCTGGGTTGCCCCATTCCCGCCACAGGAGATCTAACGCCATGGGCACAACAGGGAGTCCTGCTTCTCAACACTACGCTCACCGTGCGCGAACACGCCGCGAACTCGCACGCCAAACTAGGCTGGAGCACGCTCACCGACTACGTTATCGAACGCTGCTGCCAGCTGCCCCAGCCGGTAGTCTTTTTGGCATGGGGTCGCTTTGCCCAGCAGATGGTCGAAGGCAAGCTCGCCGCAATCGGCGCGGGCAAAGCAACCGGCAAGTTCTGCCTGGCCTCTACGCACCCCTCGCCGCTTTCGGCCAACCGTGCCACGGCAGAACTCCCCGCTTTTATGGGGTCGCGCCCCTTCTCCGCTGCCAATCGGCTACTCGAACAGCACGGCTCGACCCCCGTCAACTGGACTTGCCTCGGCTAAAAATCGATACATCAAAAACGCGCCCGACGGCAATCTTGCCATCGGGCGCGTTTTGTTACTCGGGCCAGATAAACTGGGTGCGGCCGGCCTCGCCACCATCGATCAGCAGACTCTGTCCGGTCATAAACCGGTTGGTCACGCCCACAAAGTAGATCCACTCGGCGATTTCTTGGGCGGTGGCCCAGCGCTTAAGCGGCGTGAGCTCCATAATCTGGTTCCACAGGTGTTCGTCTTCCATCACGCAACGGTTGAGCGGCGTGATAACGCCACCCGGGTCCACACTGTTGGCGACGGCCTGCGGCGCCAGGCGGTTTGCAAGGTTCTTGGTGTAGGCGATAACGCCGCCCTTGCTGGCAGCATAGGCGGGAAACTCCGATCCCGTATGTCCGCTCGCCGACCCCACATTGACCACGGATTCGATAGCCGGCGCCGGCTTGGCGGCAAGCCCCTCCCCCACAAAGGCGTAGCGCTCGGTCACGTTGATGGTGCCACGCAGGTTGGCAGCAATATCGTCGGCCGAATCCTGCGTACCAGCAACGTTCACGATTACCTGGGGTTCAAGGTCGCCTGGAAACGAGTCAGGCTCGCGGACATCAACGATCAGATGGCGGTAGCGCTCGTGCTCGACCGTGGCGGGCAGCAGATCAAAACCCACGACCTCGTGGCCCTCGTCCAAAAAGCGCTGCACGCACGCGGCTCCGATACCGCCCGAAGCGCCCGTGATCAAAACCCGCATACTTGCTCCTTAGGCGGTTGCGTGGCGCTCGAGGTACTCGGCGCCCACGTTCTCGCGCTCCCAGCCGCGCACGACCTTGTAGCCCACGGGGCTCAGGAAGACCTCGCACAGCAGCTCGGCGATAGCGCCGGTCAGCGAGCACATAAGGACCTGCACCCAGGTCCAACCAAAGAACGTGTGGCTCACCACAATGGCAAAGACCAGGTTGTCGATAAACTGGCCAACGCCCGTGGACACATAGGAGCGGAAGGCAAAGCTCGCAAAGTTATTCTTTTTGAGCATACGGCCGAGCGACTGGTTGAGCGTGGAGTTAACCACGGCAGAAACGAGCATTGCCAGCGAAGAGCCCAGCACCACGTACCAGGTGCCGCCGATGGTGGCGTTAAGGGCATTGTTGACCTCGATCATGCCCGTATCGTAGTACGCGCCCCACATGCCGGGCGTGAGCGAGCACGCCCAAAAGCACAGGCTCACGGCAAGGTTGACCGCCAGTGCGAGGATAGAGATTTTGATGGATGCCTTGGCGCCAAAGCGCTTGCAGATCATGTCCTGGCACAAAAACGAAACCCAGCTCACCACAAAGCCGCAATCGAGTGCCAGATACGGCAGGCTGATGAGCTCTTTGTTGGCCAGCAGGTTCATCATGATGACGCTCACGAAAAACAGCGAAACCGTTGCCGCGGGAATGCTCCGCAACAGGACCTTGTAGTCCTCCATGACCTTCTTGATCATTATGTACTCCTTTGGTTTTAGGTTTAACGAGCAGGATATCGGACCCGAACTGCTCGGACGCCCCGGTCTTGAGACGACGGTGGGTATGATAGCCGC
This sequence comes from uncultured Collinsella sp., assembly GCA_902482185.1. Lineage (GTDB taxonomy): Bacteria > Actinomycetota > Coriobacteriia > Coriobacteriales > Coriobacteriaceae > Collinsella. The sequence goes on from CABSZR010000034.1 coordinate 2,846, forward strand.
TCACACGGCATCAGGCAAGCAAACGGCGCGGCAGTCCCGCAGGGCCACCGCGCCGATGCGTTAAAAGGCCACGTTGCCAAACTCCGACAGGATAAGGTCGGGGTTGTGGTCGGTTGCCCAATCCACGTTCCACGGGCTCGTGAACAGCAGCAGCTTACCACCGCGCATATCCTCGACGCGCAACGTGTCGCGCGTGAGCGAAAGGGCCGGGATATCGATGGTGTCGGGGTCGTTCTGGATCCAGCGGATGTCCGTATAGGGCAGCGGCTGGCGACGAACCTCAACACGGTACTCGGCCTTGAGGCGGCGCTCGAGCACCTCAAACTGCAGCACGCCGACCACACCCACGATGACGCTCTCCATGCCGGCACCCAGCTCGCGGAAGATCTGGATGGCGCCCTCCTGGGCAAGCTCCTCCATACCCTTGACGAACTGCTTGCGCTTGAGCGTGTCGACCTGCGTAATGCGAGCGAACATCTCGGGGGCAAACGTCGGGATTTGCGGATACTGCACGTGGCGCTTGCCGGAGCACACGGTGTCACCGATGCTAAAGATACCCGGGTCGAACAGGCCTACGATATCGCCCGCGTACGCCTCGTCAACAATCGCGCGGTCATCGGCCATCATCGACGTACCGGTGGCAAGCTTGAGCTTGCGGTTGCCCTGCACGTGGAAGGCATCCATGCCGCGCTCGAACTTGCCCGAGCAAATGCGCACAAAGGCGATGCGGTCGCGGTGATTCTTGTCCATGTTGGCCTGGATCTTAAACACAAAGCCGCTAAAGTCGTCGCGGCAGGGATCGACCGGTTCGCTGGTGAGCGTATCGGTATAGGCGCGCGGCGTCGGGGCCAGACGCAGGAACTCCTTGAGGAAGGGCTCCACGCCAAAGTTGGTGAGCGCCGAGCCAAAGAACGCCGGGCTCAGCTTGCCGCAGGCCACGGCATCCAAGTCGAGCTCGTCGCCGGCACCATCGAGCAGCTCGATGTCGTCCATCAGGTTCTTATGGTTCTCCTCGCCGATGAGCTCATCCATGGCGGGGTCGCCCAGCTCGGCCTCGACCTCGGCGACCTTCTTGGTGGCGTTGGCGTGGCCGTCGCCCTCAAAGGCAATGACGCGACGAGTCTGACGATCGAACACGCCGCGGAAGTTGCGGCCGCTGCCGATCGGCCAGTTCATGGGATACGTATTGATGCCCAGGACATTCTCGATCTCTTCCATGAGCTCAAACGGGTCGCGAGCCTCGTGGTCGAGCTTGTTCACAAAGGTAAAGATGGGAATGTGGCGCAGCGTGCAGACCTTAAAGAGCTTTTTGGTCTGGGCCTCGACGCCCTTGGCGCCGTCGATGACCATGACAGCGGCGTCGGCGGCCATAAGGGTACGGTAGGTATCCTCCGAGAAGTCCTGGTGGCCGGGGGTATCGAGGATGTTGACGCAGGCGCCGTTGTAGGTGAACTGCAGCACCGAGGAGGTGACGGAGATGCCGCGCTCCTTCTCGATGTCCATCCAGTCCGAGACGGCATGCTTGGCCGAGCTCTTGCCCTTGACCGAGCCGGCAGTCTGGATGCTGCCGGTATAGAGCAGCAGCTTCTCGGTAAGCGTGGTCTTACCGGCGTCCGGGTGGCTGATGATCGCGAATGTACGGCGCGACGAGATTTCATCCGACAGGCTTGCCATGCGGATCCTTTCTTGCATTGAGTGCATTACGTCGATGTAACCGCACTATTGTAGCCGCGAAATCCCGCCATAGGGCACCTATCAGGACAAATTCATCAGTTGGGGCCTAGGGTAGCAGTCGATGGCGGCACTCCGCAGCAGTTTGTCTCGATCTGTAACATCTAGACGGTTTTTGAACCTCTACCTGTTACAGATTAAGACAAACAGGTGGGCGTCCCAGAAAGATCTCGATCTGTAACATCTAGCAGCCAAAAACTTCTCCAGTTGTTACAGATTGAGACAACCAAATGGGGTCCGCCAGCAAAATCTCAATCTGTAACAGGTAGCCGTCCAAACCGGTTCCAGATGTTACAGATTGAGATGAATGAACGAGCGGACAATCCCTATTTACCTCTTGCATAACTGTGCATAGTGTATATATACTGTGCTTACCGGTTATATACACGTGTAGCCCAACAGCTAAGGAGCCGCTGTGGACATCATCCTATCCAATTCGAGCGATAAGCCCATCTACGAGCAGATAACCTCGCAGGTCAAAGCTCAGATCTTATCGGGCACGCTCGCTGCGGGAGCCAAACTCCCCAGCATCCGTGCACTCGCGAGCGATCTTGGCGTGAGCGTCATCACCACCAAGCGCGCCTACGCCGACCTGGAGCAGCTCGGGTTTATCTGCACCGTGCAGGGCAAGGGCTGCTTTGTCGCCGAGGGCAACCAAGAACTCTTGCGCGAAAACCAGCTCTGCCATATCGAAGAGCTACTTGCGAAAGCGGCGAGCCAAGCCGAAACCCTGGGCGTCACGCGCGACAAGCTGCACGAGATGCTCGACCTGGTAGCCCCCGAAACCATGCAGTAGCCATCTGCAAGAAAGGCTATACCATGCAAAACCTTTTAGAACTCAAAGGCATCTCACGCCGTGTAAGCGACCGTTTTTCGCTGCGTGATGTCACACTCGCTGTGGAGCCAGGTCAGATCGTCGGCTTTGTTGGTGCCAACGGTGCTGGCAAAACAACGACGATTCGAGCTGCCCTCGGGCTTATAAAGCTCGATGCCGGCGAGGTGCACCTATTTGGGCAGCGCTGTGGCGCCGACGCGCCCGATGAGACGCAGCGCCATCTACGCTCCCGCGTCGGTCTTGTCCTGGACACGTGCCCCTTCCCCTCCACGCTCAAGGTGGGCCAGATCGAGTCGCTCGTAGGCCCGGCGTACCCCACGTGGGACCGCGAAACGTTCGCCGGATTCATCAACCGATTTGGCCTCGATCCTAAGACAAAAGTCAAGGACCTCTCCCGCGGCATGGGCATGAAACTGCAGCTTGCCTGTGCACTCAGTCACAATGCCAAACTGCTCGTTTTGGACGAAGCCACCGCAGGCCTCGATCCCATGGCACGCGAGGAACTGCTCGATGAGCTGCTTGCCTTTGTCGCCGACGGTCAGCACAGCGTGCTGCTCTCGAGCCACATTACGTCCGACCTCGATCGCGCCGCCGACCGCGTCATCTGCATCGATAACGGCTCGATTATTTTTGACCTGCCGCGCGAGGACATTACCGACCGAGCCGGCATCGCCCACTGCACCCAAGCACAGGCCGCCGAGCTTATGGCTTGCGTCGAAGGCGCCCGTGCCGTCCACCACGCCTATAGCGTGGACGTGCTCGTGCCCAACCGTCGCGAAACGCTCGAGGCCTTCCCCGAGATTCCCAGCGATCGGGCAACCATTGATGACTATCTTCGCCTCATGCTGAAAGGAGCTTCGAAATGAAACGCGCCTTTATGTCCGAGCTCGCCATCGCTCGCTCGCTTATCCCGAGCATTGCAGGCGTCGGCCTGTTCATGTTTGTCGTGCTGACCCTTGCCAACGCGTCGGATGTCGATTCCGGCATGAGCGCCGGCGCCTGTGCGGTCAGCGCAATGTCGCCCATCATAATCATGAACTCGCTAGCTGGCTACGATAACCAAAACGGCTGGGAGCGTTATCGAGCAACGTTGCCCTTCTCGCGCAAAGACATCATCTGCGCACGCTACCTGTGCATCGTTGTCTTCTCGGCCATCATGGCCTGCGCCGCCGCGCTTCTGAGCATCGTCTCCATCCCGCTTTTCAACAGTGCGGGCATCCCCTCGACGGGACAGGCCGTCTTTGAGACCGCAATGGCCTCGGCGGCATCGATGCTCATCTCCCTCATGATGGTGTTTTTGGCGCAGCCGCTGTTCTTTCGATTTGGACACATGGAGGCGCTGCGCCTATCCGTTGGCCTGTTTGCCCTGCTTGGTTGCGGCACAATGGCCACGCTGAGCTCCTCCAACCCCATCAGCAACTGGCTCATGTCGATTGCCGGAGCAAATCCCGATCCCGCCGTTCTGGGCTGTCTGTGCGCAGGAATTGCCGTGCTGGCCCTCGCGCTATGTGCAATCAGCTGCACCGTCAGCACCAAGGTTTATCGAGTACGCGATCTGTAGCCACGCGAGTCTCAATCCACGAAGGACGCGATCGCCCCCCCGCAAATCCGTGACAAATGGCATGTCCTCGGCGTGCGCCACCGTGCTACTTGCGCAGCGACTTGGGCAGCGGAATGCCGGCGGCGATGACGGCGGCGATGATCATACAGATGATGCCTTTGAGCGGGAAGCACATGAGCAACAAGCCCACGACCATAACGGGTTGGCGCATGACCGCACCCATCGTCGATGCCGTGCAGACGGCGACGCAAAAGACCGGATCGGCGCCGGTGAGGATGGCCAGTCCGTAGCCCAGGCTTACGCCCGAGAAGATAACCGGGAAGAAGTGACCGCCGCGCCAACCAAGGTTGATGAGGGCGGGGGTCAGCATGGCCTTGACCAGACCGGTCGCGATAAGCACGCCGGTGGGAATGGTCAAGTAGGTTTCCATGAGCACGTCGGCCTGGGTCTCGCCGGCAAACATGGTGTAGGGCAGGACCGTGCCGCAAATGGCGAGCGCCAGACCGGCTAGCATGGCCTTAACGACAGGACGCTCCCCTATTGCATGGGCAAGCGCTTCGCTCGCGTGCTCAGAGACAAAGTACAGCCAGCCGCAGATTGTTCCGATCAACGACAGAGGGACGAGCCAGGTAAGCTCTAGGTTGCCCACCTCGGCGGACTCGAACCTGGGCATGCCCATGCCGCCGCCCACAAGCTGGCCAAGCAGCAGGTAGGTACCCAGACCGCCGGCAATCGCAATACCGTAGACCACCGTCTTTTGCGCCTTGGGCAGCTTGATGGTGATCTCGCCGGACGCGGAGCCCTCGTCGCCGTCGGCACTACCGGCAAGCGGCGCCACAAAGCCAAAGACGGGCGCAGTAAAGAGCGCCGTCAGGGCAGCCTGGGTACCCAGCAGCGTGAGCTCCCTAAACTCGGCGCCAAAGCGACGCATGCGGTCGCCGACCCAGCTGCACAGACCAGCGATAACGCCGGTCAGGCCGGCCTCCGGTCCAATGCTTCCGCCAAACAGCAGCGGCAGCAATGCCGCGAGCGAAAGCTTGCCCAGGTTGTCGTACGGGTAGCGCCCGTCTTGCTTAACCTTAGCCATCACCTGGTTGAGGTCATCGGTCTTGGTGCCTGTCATCTTTTCGTACAGACCGATTAACAGGCCGCCCAGCAGACAGACAAAAAACGGGTACGGCAAAAAGCCAAACGGGCCGCTGGCAAGCTCGGGCGAAGAGACGCCCAGCGCGTGCGGAATCTCGGTCCACAGATAGTCGATACCGTGCTCCATCGCAAAAAAGAACAGCCAGACCGCGGCACCTGCGAACGCACCGGTCACGGCAACGCTAAGTAAAAACAGCGCGCGGTTTTTGGGTTTGGCAAGGTTATCCATCGGGTCCTCCCGCGGTCAAAGTCGACATAGTTACGTTTTATTGTAGAGCGAGCGTTGCCCGAACGAGCCAACCGTCTGCGCCGCGAACGGCACCATTGGGAGCTATAGTGGGGCAAGCTCAAGACTTATCCGTTGATAATCGAGGCAATCTCGCGCAAATCGTCGGCAAAGTAGATGCCTTGCTGGCGCCTCGGGCTCGAAAGCCCCTTATCAATCATGTGCCCGAGCAGCGCCTTAAGGTCGTTGTAGTAACCGTCCAGGTTATACAGGATGCACGGCGCACTCAGGTGCCCCAACGACACCGCGGACATGACCTCGGCAATCTCCTCGAGCGTGCCCGTCCCGCCGGGAAAGGCAATGAACGCATCGCCGAGCTCAATCATCTTGGCCTTGCGCTCCGCCATATCGCTCGTCACGATGAGGTCATCGATACCGTCATGTTGAAACTCGGCCTCGATAAAAAAGCTCGGCTCCACACCCGTCACGTGTCCACCCGCCTCGAGTACACTATCGGCAAGCGCACCCATCAGGCCCGATTTTGACCCGCCGTATACCAGCGCGTGTCCGTTGGCGCCAATCCAGTTGCCCAGCTCCTGCACCGCGGGCAGAAACGCCGGGGCATTGCCAGTGTTGGCACCCAGGTACACGGTGATGTTCATATTCAGTCCCCCTTATCGTGACGCGCGGCGCCCGTTTTAGCGCTGGCGTCGACGATACTCGCGCACGCGACGCGAAAGATCGGCAAGCTCGACGCGATCGAGCTCTTCCAAATGCTCCAAATCATCCATAAAGCGCGCCATGGTGTCCTTTTGACGTATCTTGATAAGCGTATTGCAGTAGTTCACCGCCACGCCCGTGAGCATGGCGATGTAGAAGATGCTGATGACGCTCAGAATGACGGTAATGGCGCGGGCAACCGGTGTCTCGGCCGGAATGTCACCAAAGCCGATGGTCGAGACCGTCTCAAAGCTAAACCACAGGCCATCGCCAAACGTGAGGGTCGTGGGCTCGGACAGCCAAACGGCCGTCGAGCACAGCAGATAGAAGATAAGAAACAGGCCCGTGATGCGCGCAAAGCCAGCCTGGCGCAACACGTCGGTAAGCGTCGTCAACTTGTTCATCGCGACCCCTTTTCCCAGACGCCCAATCACGTTCGCTCGGTATTGTCCCACGCCTCCCCCGCAAACGAAACTAGTCATTGGGGACGTTCTTAAATGACTAGTCAAACAAGAACGTCCCCGATGACTAGTCGTTTAAGAACGTCCCCAATGACTGCCGGGCGGGAGCGTTTAGCGGTGCAGCTGCCGACTGGGCAGGTTGAGCTGGTATCCTTATGCGGTAATGTCTCGATTCGTTAGGATTGCATGTGAGAGCCGCCACTGTCCTTCGTTCAGTTATATATCGCGCCCTGGCCGTTGTGCTTGCCGCGCTTGTCGTGCTGAGTTCTATCGCGCCTGCCCAGGCTTTTGCCGATGACTCTAGTCAGCCAGTCAAGACGGTCCGCGTTGGTTGGCTCGTCAACAGCGAAGGCTTCCAGAACGGCACCCCCGGGGAGCGTCTTTCGGGATGGGGCTACGAGTACCTCCAGACCCTGTCGTACTACACGCCCGGCTGGCGGTACGAATACGTCTCCGGCACCTTCACCGAGCTTATGGACATGCTCGAGGCGGGCGAAATCGACCTCATGCCCAACATCTCCTATTCCGAGGAACGCGCCCAAAAGCTGCTCTTTTCCTCGAACCCCGAGGGCACCGAGCGCTACTACATCTACGCCAAGCCCGATCGCGACGACCTGACCAAGGGTGACCCCCAAGCGCTCCAAGGCCTTACCATCGGCTACAACCCCGACGTTATGCAAACCTTCGTTGGCCAGCAGTGGCTCGCCAACGAAGGCATTACCTGCACATACAGGGAGTATGACGGGGGATCCATGCTCTTTGACGCACTCGCAAACGACGAAGTCGATGCCGTCATCATGAACGACACCATTTCGTCGCCCGATGCCTCCCCCATGTTCTACGTTGG
>CABSZR010000035.1 GCA_902482185.1 uncultured Collinsella sp.
GGCGTGGTGTATGCCGTGGACTACCTGACGGCTTCGACCGTCTCGGTGCTCGATGGCGGCGAGCCCGCGGTGAACGCGCGTGGCCTGGACGTTGTGGTCATTGGCGGCGGCGATACCGGTAACGACTGCGTGGGCACCGCGGTACGTCAGGGTGCGCGCAGCGTGCGCCAGTTTGAGTTCTTGCCGGCGGCGCCTGATGCGCGCGCGGCGAGCAACCCCTGGCCGCAGTGGCCCAACGTGAAGAAGACCGATTACGGCCAGCAGGAGGCCATCGCTGCCATGGGCGGCGAGATGCGCGCTTGGGGCGTGGATACGCTCGAGGTGCTGCTGGACAAGAAGGGCGCGGCCGCGGGCCTGCGCGTGGTCGATCTGGATTGGTCGGCTGGCAAGCCCGAGCGCATCGCGGGCTCCGAGCACGAGGTACCGGCGCAGCTGGTGCTCATCGCCTGCGGCTTTACGGGTCCTGAGCATGGCGTGTTCGATGCGGTAGGCGTACCTGTTGCCACCGCTGGTCGTCCGCTGCCTGTGATGGCCGCCGAGGGCTCGCATCTTGCGGCACGTGTCGACGGCGTCTCCGCGGATGCCGTGCCGGTGTATGTTGCCGGTGACGCTCGCAACGGCAGCTCGCTTGTGGTGAACGCTATGGCCGACGCCCTGGCCTGCGCTGCCGAAGTCGCCGAGGCGCTGGAGCTGTAAAGTAGTCATTTAAGAACGTCCCCAATGACTGGTCATTTTAAAGTGCCGGCAGTTGGGGACGTTCCTTTTGGGCCGGCACCCGGGGACACTCCTTGCGGGTTTGCGACCGATTTGTCCGTTTGTCGACGCGCGAGTGTCCATTCGGCGTCTTCTTGAGTTGCGGTGCTCTGCTGTTTCTGTGGTGGCCGGGGGCGCTTGGCTCAAAAGGGCGGGTTGGCCGTCTATGTTTACCTGCGGTTTTGTTGCGGTGCGCATTTTCGGTCAAGCATCCCGTCAAGTGTTTGGTCAGCATCTGGTTTGCGGCCGGAGGCCTATTTTGCCCGCGCTGGTCGTGGCCGACCACCCTCCTCGTAAGCTCAAATTGAGGTCTATCAGTTTGAGGAGGATGCCATGACTGACCACGCTTTAGACCGAGCGCAGCTAGCCGGAGCCGTCGGCAACGATATTGCCGACATGGCCCATTTTTGGATGCTGCGGAAGTTCCAGTTTTTGGAGCCGGCGCGCGAACAGTTCGAGATCATTGTCGACCCGTGGCTCAGCTATTGCACCGAGCCTTCGCAAAACGAAATCATGGCCTACAACATGGCATTTACCGATTGGCTGCTCTTCGAGCGCCCCTATCGCCATGGCAAGACGCTGCTCGAGCTGTATGTTGACGAGCCGCCGGCATCGCTTTCGCCTGCCTCGCTCAAGCGGCTCGAGCAGGTGCGCGACACGCAGTATTTCTCGCGCTTTGGCATTTTGGACAAGGATCCTGCGAACGGCATGGTTGTGCTGAAGGATACGCGCACCGACCTTCGCTTTGATGTCTACGACCCGCATATCGTGCAAAAGGAGCATTGGAGCGACGGCGCGATCGCGGTGCGGCTCGCGTGCGTCGACGATGTCTGGCTGACGGCGGGGCAGCTCTACCTGTATGACATCGCGCGCCTGAGTGACACGGCGGTCGACGGGCCGGGCGCGGTGCATCCGGAGGACCTGCAGGACGGCTTTGACACCTCGTGCATCAGCTTCTTCTTGCGTCTGGTCCGCGACATCATGGGCGCCCAGGGGCGCTACGTAAAGTCGCTCAACATCTACGAGCAGGAGTGGGAGTAGGGGATGTGGCTGGTGTCGCCCTGCTGCCCTGACTTTGTCTCAATCTGTAACGTTTGGCGGCTGTTTGGGCCCGTAACTGTTACAGATCGAGACATTCCCCTGATGTTGCTGGGGTGGGGCTGCAACGTATTCCGTCCCCCACATCCCCTCGTCCTTCCGTTAACCGATATGTTCGACTTTAGATCGCTGCATTAGGTGATAATGGACAAATGTTCATGTTAATCGTGAGGGAGGAGCTCGATATGGCGTCTGCTGATCGTTCTACGCTGTTTATCAATGCGACCATTCTGGATGGTTCGGAGCATATGGAGCCGCAACCCGATATGGCCGTGGCCGTTGAGCGCGGCGTCATCACGTGGATGGGGCCGAGTGCCGTGGCGCAGGCGCCTGCAGGTGCCGAGGTCATCGACCTGGCAGGGGCGTATCTCATGCCAGGCCTCATCAATATGCATGTGCATTTGTGCGGTTCGGGCAAGCCGGTTTCGGCGGGCGATGCGGGCGCGCTGATGAAGAAGCTCGATAATCCCGTGGGGCGCGCCATCGTGCGCCATATTCTCAAGGGCAGCGCCCAACAACAACTGGCAAGCGGCGTGACCACGGTGCGCGGCGCGGGCGACCCGCTGTTTGCCGATCTGGCCGTGCGCGATGCTATCGATGCCGGCAAGTATCAGGGTCCTCGCCTGGTGGCGCCGGGAACGGGCATCACGGTGCCGGGCGGCCATGGTGCGGGCCTGTTCGCCCAGGTGGCCAACAGTCCCGCCGAGGCAGCCGAACAGGTGCGCGACCTGTATGCGCGTGGTGCCGACGTCATTAAGCTGTTCGTGACGGGCGGCGTGTTCGATGCGACCGAGGTGGGCGAGCCGGGCGTGCTGCGTATGCCAGTGGAGGTTGCCGCGGCGGCATGCAAGGCGGCGCACGATATGGGCCTTCCGGTTATGGCCCATGTCGAGAGTACCGAGGGCGTGAAGGCCGCGCTTGAGGCCGGCGTTGACACGATTGAGCACGGCGCTCCGTTGACACCCGAAATCTTGGAGCTGTACCGTGGCGCCGCGGGCACGCAGCTCGAGGGGCGTGCTCCGAGTGTGACCTGCACTATCAGCCCGGCGCTGCCGTTTGTATTGCTCGACCCGGAAAAGACCCATTCTACCGATACGCAAAAGAAGAACGGCGACATCGTGTGCTCGGGCATCATCGAGAGCGCCCGTGCCGCACTGGAAGCTGGCGTTAAGGTGGGCCTTGGCACGGACTCAAGCTGCCCGTTCGTGACGCAGTATGACATGTGGCGTGAGGTGGCCTATTTTGCCAAGTATGTGGGTGTGAGCAACGCCTTCGCGCTGCATACGGCTACGCAAGTCAATGCCGAGCTGCTGGGGCTGGGCGGCGATACTGGCACGATCGAGTGCGGCAAGGCCGCCGATATCCTGGTGACGCGCAAGAACCCGCTCGATGACCTGTGCGCACTGCGTGAGCCGACGCACGTGATGTGTCGCGGTGATCTGGTGCGCAAGCTCAAGGTGAAGCGTATTCCCGAGGTGGACGCCGAGCTCGACGCGATTATGGCCATGCCTGCCGAGGCGTTGGCCGAGGAGCTTGCCCGCGATGGCGTAGCATAGGTGTGACAAAGGGACGGTCCCTTTGTCATAATCAAAAAAGCCGAGGTCTCAGCGCGAGGCCTCGGCTTTTATTTTGTCCTATGGTGTAGCGGCTAGGAGCGCGTCTCCATCTTGGCGTGGCACTTGGGGCAGGTGACGCGGATCTTGCCCTTGCCCTTGGGGACGGAGAGCATCTGACCGCAGTTGGGGCACTTGAGGTATGCCGTGGTCTTGCGACCCTTCCACATCTTCTTGGCCGTGCGCTTGGCGCGCTCAAAGTCTTCCTTGCTGGTGCCGGCCGCGCGTGAGGTGCTGGCCGCTGCAGCGCCGCCGCCCAAGCTGGCGACGAACTTGCCCAAGCCGGGAACATTGGCGGTCGTGGCGACAAAGGCCTCGTTCTCCTTGCGACGTGCATCGATATTTTTGGACAGGCCGCGCAGCACGCCAATCACGATAACGGCGATGGCGATCCAGCTGAGCCACTGGATGCGGGCTATCGATCCGATCATCGCGATGACGATGCCGGCAAGACCCATCACGATGGTGAGCTCGTCGGCACCATTGCGACCCTTCATAAAGTCATTCATGCAAATTGCCTTTCGTTCGATATGCTGCACGCCTTTATACCCGATTTAGAGCAAGGGGGACAGGTCAATCTGCGCCAATGTGGTGCAAACGTACCTGTCCCCGATGCCCCAATTACTTGGAGAGCTTGTCGACGACGCGTTCGATCTCGGCGAGCTTGGCGGCCTTGAGGTCTTCGTCGCCCGATTCGATCGCCGAAGTCACACAGCCCTCGATATGCGCCTTAAGCACGTCGGCGTTAATGCGCGCGAGGAGTGCCTGTGTGGCCATGAGCTGCGTGGAAATATCGACGCAATAGCGGTCCTCCTCGACCATCCGCAAGATGCCGTCGATCTGACCGCGTGCCGTCTTGAGCATGCGGGTCACCGATTTATGGTCTGCCATCATGGCGGGTCCTCGTTTCTGGTCGATCTTTCGGATATCCCTGTCAGTTGCGGTGAAATACGGACCGTTTAAAGGCCTAGGGCGGCACAACAGTCCGTATTTCACCGCAACTTCTGAGGATTGAGTAGGCAGCGTCTGCTATGCGGCGGTCACGGATAGGGCGTGGAACTTCTCGCCCGCGGCCTCGACGGCGGCGGCGAGCTGCTCGGCGGTTACGGTGTCGGCGCACTCAACCTGGACGGTCTGGGTCTCGTGATCGGCGTCGGCGTCGGTCACGCCGGCCACGTTGAGCAACGCCGTCTCGACGGTGGCATCGCAGTGGCCGCACATAAGGCCGGAAGTCTTAATTGTGAAACGCATGGGTATTCCTCTCTGTTGTGTCGGCTTTCCCGGGCGCCCGACCTTGACCTTCAAGCCGTCGCTCGCGTACCAAAGTACGCGTCGCTCCTCTTTCAGGTCAATCTCGGGCACCTGGAAAACCCGTTCTAAATGGACTTAATGGTGATCCTATTTTGTCACTTTGGGCTTAAAGGATTTTAGGCGCAGAGCGTTGCTTACGACACATACGCTCGACAGGCTCATGGCCGCGGCGCCAAACATCGGCGAAAGCTGCCATCCGGTGAGCGGGAAGAACACGCCCGCCGCCAGCGGAATGCCGATGCCGTTGTAGAACAGCGCCCAGAACAGGTCCTGCTTGATGTTGCGGATCGTGGCGCGCGAAAGCTCGATGGCGCGGGCGACGTCCATGAGGTCGCTGCGCATGAGTACCACGTCGGCGCCCTCCTTGGCGATGTCGGCGCCGGTGCCGATAGCAAGGCCCACGTCGGCGCGCGCCAGGGCGGGGGAGTCGTTGATGCCGTCGCCCACCATGGCGACCTTGCCGCCCGCATCCTGCAGCTCGCGCACGTGGCGCTCCTTGTCGGCGGGAAGCACGTCGGCGATGACCTGCTCGCTGGTCAGTCCCACGCGTCGGGCGATGGCCTCGGCCGTCACGCGGTTGTCGCCGGTGAGCATGCGCACATCGACGCCGAGCGAACGCAGCGCGGCGATGGCCCCGGCGCTCGTCTCCTTGACCTCGTCAGCCACGGCAATGGTGCCAGCAAGCTCGCCGTTCTTGGCAAAGAACAGCGGCGTCTTGCCCTCGGCGGCAAATTGTTCGGCAAGACCCGCGGGCACGGTAACGCCCAGCTCGTCCATCAGGCGTACGTTGCCGGCTGCAATGGCGTTTTGCCCCTCGCGCGCCGTAACGCCTCGTCCGGGCACGGCGGCAAAGTCCTCGACCATGCGCGCGACAATTCCGCGCGTCTCGCACTCGGCCATAATCGCCTCGGCCAGCGGGTGCTCGCTTGAGCGTTCCAGCGCGGCGGCCAACTTGAGCAGCGCCTTTTCGCTCATGGCGGGCGAGCCGTCAGCGCGCGTGGCTACCACGATATCGGTCACGGCAGGCTTGCCGCGGGTGACGGTGCCCGTCTTGTCGAGCACCACGGTGCCCACGCTGCGCAGGTTCTCCAGCGCCTCGGCGCTCTTAAACAGAATGCCCATCTCGGCGCCCTTGCCGGTGCCGACCATAATAGCGACGGGCGTGGCCAGGCCCAGCGCACACGGGCAGCTGATCACCAGCACGGCGACGGCGGAGGTAAGCGCCTCATTCACGTCGCTGGTCAGTGCCATCCACACCACAAAGGTCACGGCCGAGATCACGAATACTACGGGCACGAACACGCCGGCGACCTTGTCGGCCATGCGGGCGATGGGCGCCTTGGTGGCGTTGGCGTCCTCGACGAGCTGGATAATCTTGGCGAGCGACGTGTCGGCGCCCACACGCGTGGCGCGGAAGGTAAACGAGCCCGTGCGGTTGACCGTGGCCGCATTGACAGTGTCGCCGGCGGTCTTCTCCACGGGGATGGACTCGCCGGTGAGCGCGCTCTCGTCCACGGCCGAGCTGCCCTCGAGCACCACGCCATCGACGGGGATGGACTCGCCGGGGCGCACGCGCAGGACCTGGCCGGGAAGGATGGCGTCGACATCGACGGTGGTTTCGGTGCCGTCCTCTGCCACGACGGTCGCGGTCTTGGGCGCCAAGTCGATGAGCGCCTCGATGGCGCCGCCGGTCTTGGATTTGCTGCGTGTCTCGAGATATTTGCCCACGGTGACGAGCGACAGGATTGTGCCGGCGCTCTCAAAATACAGGTTGTCCATGCCCGTCATCATGGCCTCGTGGACCTGACCCGCGGCTAGCTGGTCGGCCATGATGAACATGGCGTAGAGCGACCAGGCGATGGAAGCAGTGGCGCCCACGGCAATAAGGGCGTCCATGGTAGGCGCGCCGTGCGTAAGCGATTTAAACCCGTTGATAAAGTATGCGTCGTTGACGTAGGCGATGGGAATGAGCAGGACGAGCTCGGTGAGCGCGAGCGTCATGCTGTGGGTGTGGTCGGTGAAGACGCCGGGCAGTGGCCAACCGAGCATGTGCCCCATGCCTATGTAGAACAGTGGGATGAGGAAGATGATCGAGATGATGAGGCGGGTGCGCATGGCAGAGGCGGCGGCCTCCAACTTTTTGGTGGGCGACTCCATGTGGGCGGCGACGGACCTGACTTGCGCACTGCCGTTTGAGCCGGCGGCACCGGTGCCCGCATCGACGGGCGAGGCCGAGTAGCCGGCACGGTCGACGGCGGTGCAGATATCGTCGGGGGAGACCTGCGCAGGGTCGTAGTCGACCATCATGGAACCGGCGAGTAGGTTGACCGCGACGCTTTGGACGCCGTCGAGTTTGCTCACGGCACGGTCCACATGCGCCTGGCAGGCGGCGCATGTCATGCCGCCCACGTCGAACTTATCTTGAGCCATGGCTTCTCCTTTCTGTGGTTCGGTGTTGGAATTGTTAACCTGCCGATACTATACACCCATACCCCCTGGGGGTGTCCAGTACAGAAATAATATATGAGATTTCGTTACAGATGAGGATGGATGGTTGGCCGATGGACCGTCCCAATCAATCATCTCAATCTGTAACATCTGGACCGTTTTTTGAGCCGTAACTGTTACAGATTTAGACAAACATTTCAGCCGAAAGCTAACGTCTCGATCTGTAACAACCAGACCCCGTTTTACCGAGTATTTGTTACAGATCAAGACAAACAGTTGGCAGCAAACTCAATGTCTCAATCTGTAACATCTAGCGGGAGATATAACCTCTAACTGTTACAGATCGAGACAGACTGCCCGGGGTCAACTCAAATGTCTTGATCTGTAACATCTAGAGAGGATTTTGACCCCTTACTGTTACAGATTGAGATGTTGTCTCGCGGGGCTGGGGTTTGTCTCGTTCTGTAACAACTAGACCTGTATCTGCCGAGCTAGTGTTGCAGATCGAGACAATTGCCGGGGAGGGGGTCCCGTCATGGCAAGACGCCCGCCGCCTAGATACAGAACCCGGGGATCACACAGGTTAGCTTGTTTGGCTTGTCCGCAGGCGTTGCGTACGTAAAGACGTCGCCGTCGTGTCCAACGCGATTCAAATAGAGCGTGCCTTCGGTCTCCGATGAGTCGGGGCTCACCGTGCGCTCCCACCAGCAGGTGTCCTTGCCCTTCCACTGGCGGACCATCGTCTCGTTCGTGGAATACGGGCTCACCTTGAGCTCGCGGAAGAGCTGGTACTCCTTGCCTTCGCCGTTGTAGATGTCGGCCAGGTAGTGAAAGCCCTCGGCAAATGACTCGGGCGGCTGCACTCCGCACAGCTCGACCATGGCGGGCAGCCAAAGGGTTGCGGGCAACTCGCTCAGACACGATGCGCTTCTGGCAGCGCCAACGTTATTCGAGATCTTTTTGACAGATTTAATGAGTGCGCGCAACTCGTTGGGCAGCAGCTTAAGGCCGTCGCCGTCGAGCCATTCCCGCAGCTCGCAAACTGCCCAGCCGGCGCTCGGCGGTTCAGCCGCAGCGTTGCGCTCGGCAATACCCGCGTCGAACATAAACGTCAGTCCGGCCTTGCCCGTCCCGTCCAGAAGCTCATCGTGACGGATGCCCACAAGCTGCGCGCCGACCTCCAGCCCGTTGGTGAGTTTCACGCGCTTGGTACACGGATAGGGGATATGCCCATCGGCATCGAGCAGGTGATAGCGCTTGGCAATCTCGCGTGCCTCGCTACGGGTCTCGGCGGCCTTAATCTTGAGCGAAATCTCCTGCAGCTGATCCCAGGTGTAGTCGTCAAGTGAACCGCGGATGCCGTCGAGGTAGTCGGGGATGCCAAAGCCATGGGTTGCCGCCCCGATAACGCTGAGCCCCGCAACGGCTGCGATAGCGCCGCCGATAATAAAGCGGCGGCGGGTCATGGCATCGTGGCGGGCCTGATTCAGGATCTCTCGTGCGCGCTCGCCGGCGACGTCGACCTTAAGGTGCGTACCGGAGTCGATGTCGATTGCGGCGTCACTGCCCGCGCCTTCGCGGTCCTCGGATTCGGCATCGGTGAGGTATGCCGAGAGCACCTCGAGCATCTGCTGCTCGGTGGGACGATCGCACTGCTCGACTGAGAGACCCTTCATGATGATCTGGACGAGCGCCTCATCGCCCTCGCAGCGCGGCTCGAGCGGTGCCGGCTTGGTCTTGGTCTTTACGAGATAGAACGAGCCGGTTGCAGCGGCGTCCGTCGACTCAAAGTCAAACGGTTTGCGACCGCTGTAGAGCTGGTACAGAATGCTCGAAAGCGCATAGACGTCGATTGCCGGCGAACGGCGAAGGGCCGCGATGCCTTCGATATCCTGCGTGAGCATCTCGGGCGCGGCGTATGCGGGCGTGGCAAAACGCCAGATGCCGGCGCGCCGGGTGATCGTGTCGTCGCCGAGAGCCATGGTCGCGGAGCCCATGTCGATGAGGCAGGGGTCAAAGGAACAATCAGCAATCTGCTGCTCGAGCGTTCGGCTGGTGGTGCGGAACATGATATTGGCAGGCGACAGGTCGCGATGGATGACCGGATTCACGAGGCCTTGGGTCATCAAGAGCGCACGAAGCACGGCGTTTCCGACGGCGGCGACCATCTGGGTGGTCAGCCCGCCCGAGGCGTCGTGCGGAAGCAGGGGCAGCGCCTGCTTGAGCGAGGTGCCCTCGACCCACTCCATGAGGATGAGAGGGTCATCCTCGCACGATCCGTAGCCATAGACGCGCGGAAATCCGCGCAGGTGCGAGACGGTACACAGATGACGGTACTCCTCGAACAGCGCGGCGGTGTTGGCCAGGTGCGCTGCCGATTGCTCGGCGGAGCGGTCGGGGGCTTGGCCGGAAAGGATAGCGTTGTCCTTGAGCAGCTTGACGGCAAAGACCTCGCCGCTCGTGTTGGTCGCGCGCAGCACGTGCCCGATGTTGCCGTTGTCGCGGTGCACCGCTTGAAGAATAAGCGTCATAAACCGGCGCTTGGCGTCGTCCTCGGCGCTGGGGTCGACCGCCACAGCGGTATCGAACGTGTCGAGACGGATGAGTTTATTGCCGTCGACGATATCCATGAGAATGCTCCTGTCACAATACGAATAAAGCTGGGTCATCAAGACGAGGAGAGCGGAAGGGAAACGATTTGACCCGTCATGATAGATATTGCCAGCGGCTATTTAGCCAAGGATACGACAAGGAAGGAAGTATCCGTTCCCAGCTGAAGAATGTCACCATTTGCAATGATTGCGGAGGGAGAGGCCTCTGAAATTCCTCGTTTGCTTCGGGGCATTTCGAGCGTCCGCTCTTTTCCGTTCGATCCGCTGATGAGAATCGTCCCGTTTGTAGAATGAAGTCCCCTTGCGTACCAGGTGCCGTTTTCGAGCCAGATATGAAGATGCCGGCGTGACACCGAGCTTCCAACATCAGTGATATCGGAGGCGTTGTAACTAATGGAGCCAATGACCGTTCCCTCGGGTTCAATAG
>CABSZR010000036.1 GCA_902482185.1 uncultured Collinsella sp.
CTAGCTGGGCAAAGGCCGGAGCGCGGCGTACCGACGTCACAAAGTGCGTGTTGCCCAGACCGCCGGCACCACCGGGGGCCACGACAACGCGCTCGCCGTCGTGCACCAGGTCGGCAATCTCGAACATCGGGGTCTGCGTCTCGGGATCGAGCTCGCGGACTACGGTACCCATGGGGACTTTCAAAATCAGGTCCTCACCGCTTTTGCCGTTGCGGCGGGCACCCTGGCCATGCGTTCCGCGCTCGGCACGGAAATGATGCTTAAAGCGGTAATCAATCAGCGAGGACAGCTGAGCATCGGCCTGGATGACGACATTGCCGCCACGACCGCCGTCGCCGCCATCGGGGCCGCCCTTGGGAACAAATGCCTCGCGCCTAAACGACATGCATCCGGCTCCGCCGTCGCCGCCGCAAACGTTAATGCGGCTGATATCGGTGAACTGTGACAACAGAATCGCCTCCTACAAAAAAGAGGGAGACCCTTGAATCCTAAAACTCAAGTGCCTCCCACATATGTGCTCTATGAAGGGTGAATTACGCGTTCGCGAGCGGGCGTACGCTGACCCTGTGCTTGATACCCTTGTGGAACTCAACGGTACCGTCGACCAGCGCGAACAGCGTGTCGTCCTTGCCACGGCCAACGTTCTCACCCGGGTGGATGTGCGTGCCGTGCTGACGGACGAGAATCGTGCCCGTGGTTACCGTCTGGCCGGCATAGCGCTTCGTGCCAAGGCGCTGACCGCGGGAGTCACGGCCATTACGGGAGGAACCGAGTCCTTTTTTGTGTGCCATTGTGTATACCTACTCTTTCGTTACGAGTGTAATCTACTCGGCGACGGGAGCCTCGGCAACAGCCTCAGCCTCTGCCTTGACAGCCTTCTTGGCGCGGGAGGTAGCCTGAACCTTCACGATCTTCAGCTTGGTCAGCTGCTGACGGTGACCCTTCAGACGACGATAGCGCTTGCGCTTGTGGAACTTGAAGACCAGCTGCTTCTCGCCCTTGAACTGCTCAACGATCTGAGCGGTAACCTTGGCCTTGGCCAGCTTGTCGGGATCGGTGACGATCTTCTTACCATCGTTGAGGAAGATAACCGGCAGGGTGATCTTATCGCCCTCATTGCCCTCGATCTTCTCGACGGTGATGACATCGTCGGTGGCGACCTTGTACTGCTTGCCGCCCGTGTTAACGATTGCGTACATGTTTACTTGCCCTTCATGCATCAGTTAGTGCAACAGCCGAATATAGTAGCAGGCGAAAATACCCCCGTCAACGAGTATGTGGAGCAAATCCACAAGTTCGCACAGGTATGGGGCTGACGAGTCGGCCCTCGTCGTCCTCGCATGCTTGATTCTGACGCTCGACATCGTAGGAGCAGATGGTCACGAGGTCTTGCATACCGGTGGAAACAATAGGTGCATCCACGCCCGGGGTCAAGCCCTGCAACAAAACATCAGCAGCGGAAAGCAAAATTTCCGGACGCATGGAGCCCTCGTTGTCGGCATGGGTGTCGAGCATGAGTACCAAATGGTTCGGGCGCTCCCCCGCCGTGAGCTCATAGCCCACGAGTGTGTGATCCAAATCCAAGCGCTTGCTCTTTTTGCCGCGCGCGTAGTCGATGCCATGGCCCGCGCGCAGCGTGTCGATCGCACGACGCACCTCGTCGGCGCTTACGGGCGCCTCGGGATCCAAGTGCAGATCGATGCGATACGACAGGCGCGTGAGCTGCGCCGTCAATGCCGGCGTGCGCACGTCGATGTACGCCGCCTCGATGGGCGCCAGATCGGCCGGAGACGCCGCAGCCAGGCGCCCAAACGCCTCGTCGAGCGCCACGAACTCGGTCATAAACAGGTCATACCACTCGCAGGTCGAAGACGTACCCACCGGCAGCGCCGAAGAGAAGCCCACGCGCATGTGCGGAGAGAAGCCCTGCGTGACGGCATAGGGAAGTCCCGCACGGCGCACGATGCGCTCAATGGTATGGATTACTTCGAGATGGCCCAGGTACTTAAGGCGATCGCGCTTGCCATAGCGAACACGAAGCCTAAAGAGCGAGGGGTTGTCGGTCAGGCGCTCACTCATGCGCGATCACCCATCAATACATTCTTGGCGTGGAGCGTGGGGCAGATTCCGCAGCCGGTGCACGACGTGCGGGTGCAGTCGGGAGTCGTGACGCCCTCGAGCGAGCGACGGTACTCGCGCTCGAGGAAGCCGCGCGAGCAGCCGGGGCTCACGTGCTCCCACGGCAGGCGCCAGTCCAACTCGTAGGGCAGGTGCACGAGCTCATTGAGGTCGATGCCGTTTTTGGCAGCAGCTTCCTTCCAGTTATCGAGCGAGAAATGCTCTACCCAGGCGTCAAAGCGAGAGCCCGAGCGCCAAGCGTCGATGATGACGGGCGTCATGTCACGACCGGCGCGGGACAGCGCAGCCTCGATGAGCGAAGTCTCGGCATCGTGGTAATGCACACGGACGGCACGGTTGCGAACGCTCGTGATAAGCAGCTTCTGGCGACGCTTGACGTCGTCGTAGTCGAGCTGCGGGCACCACTGGAACGGCGTGGCAGCCTTGGGGATAAAGACCGAAACCGAGATGGACACCGAGATCGAGCCGCGACGAGCCTTGGGCACCACGGAACGACCGAGCTCCAGCACGTGATCGGCCAGATTGGCGATGGCCACGATGTCCTCGTCGCGCTCGCCGGGAAGGCCCATCATAAAGTAGAGCTTCATGCGGTTCCAGCCGGCCTCGAAGGCCGCCTTGGCCGCACGGTCCAGGTCCTCCTCGGTCACGTTCTTGTTAATGATGTCGCGCATGCGCTGGCTGCCGGCCTCGGGCGCGAACGTCAGGCCGCCCTTCTTTTCGCCGGCGACCGACTCGGCCATATCAACGCCAAACGAGTCCAAGCGCTGCGACGGAATGGACACGCGAATGCCCGTGTCCTCCAGGCGACGGTTGAGCCTGCCGAGCACGTCGCGAATGCAGGAGTGGTCGGTCGTGGAGAGCGAGGTCAGCGACACCTCGTCATAGCCGGTCTTTTCCAGACCCTGAATCACCGACGAGACGATCTGGTCGGCCGAGCGCTCGCGCACCGGGCGATACGTCATGCCGGCCTGGCAAAAACGACAGCCGCGGGCGCAGCCGCGCAGAATCTCGATAGACAGGCGGTCGTGGACCAGCTGCGCATAGGGTACGCACGACTGCGACAGCGGATTCGTGGCGCCGAAATCCTCGACGACACGCTTGTAGACCACGGTCGGCGCATCCTTGCCCTCACGCGGCACGGTGTAGCCATGCGGCGAGCAGGGCTCGTCGTGACGAACCTCATAGAGCGACGGCACGTAGTTGCCGGCAATGGATGCAAGCTGCTCAACAATCTGCGCGCGCGGGACCCCTTCGTCACGCAGGCGGCGATGCAGCTGACAGGTCTCGAGCAGCGATTCCTCGCCCTCGCCGATGAGGATGGCATCGAAGAAAGCCGCGTACGGCTCGGGGTTGTACACCGAGGGGCCGCCGGCGATGATGATGGGGTCGTCTTCGCCTCGGTCGGCCGCTAACAGCGGAATGCCAGCGAGGTCGAGTGCCTCGAGGAAGTTCGTCACCGCCATCTCGTGCGGCACATGCAGACCGACGATATCAAACGAAGCGACCGGCGCTGCACCCTCGAGCGACAGCAGCGGAATACCCGCCTCGCGCATGGCGTCACCCATATCGGGCCACGGCACATAGCCACGCTCACAGGAGATGCCCTCGGCCTGGTTAAGGATGTTGTAGAGGATGGCGATGCCCTGGTTGGGCAGACCAACCTCGTACACATCCGGGTAGATCAGGCAGCAACGGTAGTCGGCATCGGCTTTGGAAAGCGTGCCCCACTCGTGATCGATATAGCGACTCGGCTTCTCGACCTTGGCGAGCAACGGCTCAATTAAATGAAAACAATCTTGGTATGCAACGCGCAACGGAAAACCCCTAAGCAGCGAGATCTGATGCGTCCTGATAGGACGCCATAGGACGGGTAGCGCCCGCGACCGTGGTCACCAGATCGCGAACGCGGGAGAACGTGGCAGTGACCACCTCGTTGGCACGGCTGTAGTCGACATCGCGCTCGTAGAGCGAAACGAGCGCACGGCCCATGCCATAGGTGCCCGCGGCAGCAGTGAGCGCCTTGACGGCAAACCCAATATGCGGCGTCTGCTTGACGAGCGCGCGGGTGACCGCGCGGATCACAAGACCGCCGGCAAGCACGCCCGCGACCTCGTAGCCGCGCTCGGGCTTAATGCCGCGTCCAAAGACGGCAGCGAGCTCAAAGAGCATGCCCACCTGCGCCAGCGCCATAACGGGATAATCGGCGCCCGGCAAAAACACCAGTGCACCGGTCGCCATATTGGTGAGCGCGCACGAGGTGATGATACGATTGGCGGCCGCGATGCGCATGAAGGCAAAGTTCGCCGCAAAAGCCGTTTCCTTGTCGGTGCGATCGAGAATCCAGCGAGCAAGCGTCTCGAGCAGATACGTCTTATCGGTTGCCGCTACCACGCCAAGCATGGGCGTGGACTCCTCGATAAACGGCACCTCCACAGCAGACTCGGCAAGCACGCACACGGGCGCGCCGGCGATCACGAGCTCCTGCACGGCACTCTCCAAGCGGTCGGAACCACACGAGAGCACCAGCACCACATCGGTATCGGTCTTTGGAACAATTCGCTCCTCCCCCAGACGCTCGACGCGCACAATGCCCGAGGTCGTCTGCGGCACAAAGGCATCACGCACCGTCTCGGCCAGAAAGCGCGAGGCAGACGAATCCAGATAGACCGAGACGCGCACCGGCGTATCGGAATCCTTCTTAACGGACGCGCCCATCTTAAAAGCGCGGGTCAGCTTATCTACGGGAATTTTCATAGCAAACCCCTCCAGCGGTTACGCGGCGCCCGAACGATGCCGCCATATGGATTGTACGATACCCACCGTCAGCAGCTGAATCATCATCGAAGACGAACCGAAGCTAATAAACGGTAGCGGAATACCGGTAATCGGCATCATGCCGATGCACATGCCGATGTTTTCGAAGGTCTGGAACGCCCACATGCCAACGATGCCAACACACGAAAGACGCAAAAACAGGGACTCGCACTTAAAGGCGACGCGAATCGTCGAAAAGATCAACAGCACGTAGAGGCACAGGAGCAAAAAGGAACCGCAAAAGCCAAAGGTCTCGGACAGGAAGGCGAAGACGAAGTCGGTGTGGAACTCAGGCAGAAAGCCGCCGGCCGACTGCGTCGCATGGCCCAAACCCTTACCAAAGAAGCCGCCCGAGCCAACGGCGATAAGCGACTGCTGCAGGTTGTAGGCATCGTCCGAATCGGCATTATCGGGGTCGATAAAGACCGTCAGACGGTTCATCTGGTACTGCTTGATGAGCACATCGTGGCCGAGCAACGAATCAAAGACCGAATCAAGCGCCAGAACGAGGGCCACCAGGCCCACGAGCAGGGCCAGGGTCGACAGCACCCATTCGCGGCGTGCACCGCTCATACAAATGACGATGGCGCCCGAAACAAGCACGACCAGGCCCGAGCCCAGGTCGCCCATGGCAACGACGGCCAAAAACGGAATGGACAGCATGCCGCAGAGCTTGACGTAGTCGCGAACGGTATCGATGCGACCGTTATACTGCGAGCCAAGCGTAGCAATAAAGAAGATGGTGATGAGCTTGGCAAGCTCAACCGGCTGGAATGTCAAGCCGATACCGGGAATCTTGATCCAGCCCGTCATGCCCAGACCGCCCGTATAGGACAGACCTGGAATCTTGGGCGAGAGGATCACGATCAGGTCGATGACGAGCAACGCCGTCGAGAAATTGGAAATACCGCGCAGGTCGGTACGCCAGACCAGCACCGCCAGCACCGTACCGATTCCAATTCCCAGCAGATGGCGTGAGAACGAAGCGTCGGCCTTAAACTGCGAAGCCGACCAGATAATGATGGCACCGTAGGCGACGAGGGCCACAGTAGCCACGAGCACACCGATATGCACCTTTTGGCGAAACGTGCCGCGCGAGGCCGAAAGTTGCTTGTTGACACGGTCCAGGCTGCTACGGGAACCGGTTTTAGTTGAGCGGAACAGGTCCGCCGGCGAAAAATCCATCGCAACCTCCTATCGAACCGAAGAATCGCCCGTGGCAGAAGATGTATCGGGCTCGTCATAAATCGCACCGAGGACATCGCGCACGACGTGCAACGCGGTATCGGAGCCGCCACCGCCCTGCTCCAAGATAGTGGCAATCACGTACTTAGGGTCATCGGCCGGCGCGTAGGCGCAAAACCACGCGTAATCGTCCTCGCCGCTCTTCTCGCCCGTGCCGGACTTGCCGTAGACCGTAGGGGTCAGGGAGTTAAAGTGCGCGGCGGTCGAAGTCGATGCGGAGTAAATCACATCGTGCATGCCGTTGCGAACAAGAGCCAAATCCGAATCGCTGTTGATCTTGGCCTCCAGGCGCTTCTTTTTGCCCTTGCCGTTGTACTTATAGGCATCGCCGTCGCCATCGCGCGACACGGCAGACAAAAACACGTGAGGCACGTACTGTTTGCCGCCGTTGGCAAGACCCATATAGGCGCACGCCATCTGCAGGGGCGTCACCAGGATGTCGCCCTGGCCGATGGCAATGTTGGTCATATCGCCGGCATTCCACTTGCGGTCCTCGGCAGATGCGTCGGTGAAGTACGACTCTTTCCACTCGGCATCGGGAATACGGCCCGCGCCCTCACTCGGCAGATCGATACCGCAGGTCTTGCCTAGACCCCAGCGACGAAAGACCTCCTGCAGACCCTCGGGATGTTGCTCGTCATAAAAGAACGCCTTGCCCATGTCATAGAAGACAGGGTCGCACGAGTTGGCGATTCCCGACTGCAGCGTCATGGTGCCGTGGCCGGAATGCAGCCAGCAGTACTTGCCCCACGACTTGCCCAGACCCGTCCAATAACCCGTGCAGTTGGTCGTCTGCCCCGACGTGTAGGTTCCAAACTCAAGACCGGCCAGCGCCGAGAGCGGCTTGATGGTCGAGGCCGACATGTACTGTCCGCTAATGGCGCGGTTGAGCAGCGGGTGCGAACCCTTGTCATCATTGAGCTCGGTCCACACGTCATTTGAGACGCCGCCGATAAAGACGGACGGATCGAACTTGGGCTGGCTCGCCATGCCCAGGATCTCGCCATTGTTGGGATCGAGACACACCACAGCGCCGTTGCCGGCATTGCTGTAGCCAGTGGTCTTGGCAAGCTCGATAGCGCTCGCCAGTGCCGTCTCACAGGCCTGTTGGATCTTAAGGTCGAGCGTGAGCTTAATGTCGGAGCCGGCCTTCGCGGGCACGGCGCCGGCCTGACCGGTCACATTGCCCGAGGCATCGACCTTGACGGTCTGCTCGCCACGAATACCCTGCAGCAGGTTTTCGTAGTAGCTCTCAACGCCCGCCTGGCCCACGATATCGCCCGACTGGTACGTAATCTTGCCAGCAGAAGCATCATCATCGCCAGAGGTTTTCTTATTCTGGGCCTCGAGCTGCTCGGAGGTAATGGTGCCGGTATAGCCCAAGATATGGCATGCCGTCTCGCCGTATGGATACTGGCGTTCGGTACGCTCGGCAATCTTGACGCCCGGGAACTCGCCGGCGTGTTCCTTGATATAGGCAACCGTGGAGCGACGGACGTCCGTCGCGATGGTATGCAGGCTCTGAGCGCCCTCTGTATTGTCCTGAATATTGCGAAGGACCGCCACATAAGGCATTCCAAGCACGTTGGCAAGATGGCGAACCAGAACCTCATCCTCGGCAAGGTCGCGGTAGGCCACGACAGCAAGTGAGGGACGGTTCTGGACAAGCGCCACGCCATTGCGGTCGAGGATGCGGCCGCGCACAGCGGGTGTGGTAACGGTGCGAGTCTGATTACTATTGGCCTGCTTCTCGTAATAGTCCGACGAGACCATCTGCATGCCCCACAGCTTGACGGCAAGTGCCGCAAACATCGCGCCCACACCCGTGGTGAGGATGGAAAAGCGGCCCTTAAAGGCGGTCGCCGCGGTATTGCCCTCGCCCTCGGTGGCGCGCGGGGCCGTTCCATGCTGCGTATCGTAGGTAAAACGGGAATCGCCACGACGCATGATGACCAACGCGACCACGATGGCCACAACCAGCACGATACCGGCGATAATAACCGTCATCTGGGAAGACATCTACGGGCCTCCCCTATTTGAGCTTACGGGTCTTGGGCTTAAAGCGCATACCCGTCTGGCGTCCGCCACGTGCGGAGAATCCATAGCCGGACTGCGGCACGACGCCGGACATCAAAAACGGAATGGCAACCAGACCCGTCAGGATCGAAGACGGCAGGGCGTGTCCAAAAACAGCCACCACAAAGCTCGTCTCCAGACCCATAAACAGCAAGATGATGCTGTAGACCACGTTGATGGCAAGCGCGAAGGCGCCCACGGTAATACCGCGCGCGCTCGGGGAGCCGCTCGTCTGACCGGCCGCGCTGTGCACCAGGGCAAAACTGCCCACCGTCAACAGCAGCGACATAACGCCCACCGGCACGGCAGCGGAAAGATCATAGAACAGGCCGCTGCAAAAACCGCAGACGACAGCCCGCGTGGGATCGCCCGAGAACACGCTCAGGCATACCAGGATAATCATAAAGTTGACGCGACCGCCCGCAATGGAGATCTGCGGTGCCAGGCCTGCCTGCAGCAGCACGCACACGATGGCGGCGATTACAAACGTACGGGAGCTCATCCCCTGCTCGTGTAGATCCATGGACATGCCCCCTATTCGCTCGAGCCGGAATCGGTCGTCTCGGACGCGTCGGAACTGTCATCCGAACTCTCGTCCTTCGTCTTGGTCGCAGCGTCGCGCGACGTTCCCTGCGGCGTGCTATTAGCGGTGCTCACGTCCTCATCCGAAGCCGACTGTTCGTCGGTCAGCGAGGTGATGACCAGCACTTCCTCGTTGTTCTCGGCCGTGGTCTGAGCGCGCACCACAATGGTGTAGTACACGTCGTTTGCCGACTTCTCAACCGACGAGACGGTGCCGAGCGGTAGACCCTTGGGGAATACACCGCCAATGCCCGAGGTCACGATGATGTCGCCAACCTTAACATCGGAGTCGACGCTCACGTACTCAAGGCGCAGGGTGCCATCGGGCTGGCCCTGCAACATACCCTGGGCGCGCGTGTCCTGCACCATAGCCGACACGCCCGAGTTCTCGTCGCCAATCAGGCGCACGGTAGAGGTCTTGGCCGATACTTCGATAATCTGGCCGATAACACCGGCAGAACTCGTCACGGGCATGTTGATGGTAAGGCCGTCGGCAGAGCCCTTGTCGATGGTTACGGTCGAGGTCCAGGCATCGCCCGAGGCACCAACGATACGAGCAGCGGTCGATTTGAGGTTGTAGGTCGACTGCAGGCCGACCAGCCCCTCCAGACGCTCGGCGGTCTTTTGAGCCTCGGAGAGCTCAGCAACCTTAGAGGTCAGTTCCTCGTTTTGCTTCTTAAGATCGTCAAGCGTGTCCTGCGACGCCGTAAGGTTAGAGAACACGTTGCCGATCGCATTGAAGGGAGCCGCCACAGCCGAGCCCACAAAGCGCACCGGCGAGGTAATCGTCGTCACGCCCGAACGCACGGCATGAATCGGTCCTGCCTCGCCCTCGCGGATGTAAAACGTGAGCAGCAACACCGAAATCAGGCTGAAAACAATCAACGGGCGCATACCCGTTGATTGTCGCTTGGTATTCAGATTTGTGGAGAAACCCGAAGATCGTGCCAAATGGAATCCACCTTTTGGAAATTAAGCATTGGTCTGGACGAAGCCGCCATCAAACGCATTGGCCTCGAGCACGCGGGCACAGCCGTTAACGACGTTATCGAGCGCCGTGGGGCTGACGTTGACCGAAACGCCGGTCTCGTCGCGCAGGCGCACGTCGAGGCCGCGAAGCAGCGCACCGCCGCCGGTCAGCAGAATGCCATAGTACATAAGGTCCGAG
>CABSZR010000037.1 GCA_902482185.1 uncultured Collinsella sp.
CAGGAAGGTAGATGACAGGCGCGCTTTCCGTATGATTCGAATAAACGGTTATCTGCTTTTGATGCGCTTCCATGACGGGCTTCTCTCAGTGTTGTGATATCGGCAGCCCCAATTGTCGCACGCCAGCGTATGCCGGTTGGGCTAGACCAAAGACAATCTCGTGCATCCCCTGCGGACGCATATGGAAAACGCCACCGCCGGAGGGGAGCTCGGCGGTGGCGTTGTTAAACGGTGCTGGGGTTCGGGGCCTTCGCGGGAGCTGCCATGTGCGCAGAGGCGTCTAAGAACGCTTACGGCTCGCCATGGTGCCTGCGGCGATAGCGGCTGTTCCCGCAAGGACGGTTGCCACGATGGCCGCACCCGAGGTGTCGCCGGTTGCCGCGAGCACGCCGGTAGTCTTGGCTTTCGTGGTTGAAGCCGCAACGGCCTTGGTCGGCTTTGAGCCCTCAGGCTTGGGGTTCTGCTTGGACTCCGCGGGCTTGCTTTCTGCGGGCTTGGTCTCGTCGGGCTTGGGGTCTTCCGGCTTGGCTACCTCGGGAGGTGCGATGGTCGTACTTTTGGCGACTGCTTTGATATAGAGGGAGTCGACCGTGGCGTCGCCCGTGCCGATGGCTTGGCCTGCCTCGTAGATGCCGTCACGGAGCTTGCGATAGTCAATGACCTTGCCGCCTTCGGGCGTCTGGATGGCGGCGTTCTCAATCTTGATGGTGCCGATTGTCTTGCCGTCAGCGCTCATGGCACGGGCAAAGATTGCCGCTGTATCTCCTTCGGCCGTTACCTTGCTGCGGATGATCGAGATGACTGCGGGTGTGACGCCCTCGCTGGTCTGGGCGATGATGCCGATGTTCTCGCCTTGGGGTTCGCGCCTCGTCTCGCCATCTTGGTTTTCGCTGTAGGGGATGGGGCCGTCGCCGTTCTCGACATAGCGGGCTATGGCCTTGACAACGGAGTCGCTGATGTAGATGTGGCCGCCCTTCTCGTTGGGTCGATCGTTTCTGGTGGAGAATGCAGCCGAAACCTCGCCTTCCGCAAACGCGTCCACGGTGGAGCCGTTCTTGACGACGATGTCGTCCTGGTAGGTGAAGAGGGCGTTGGCGCCACCGTATCTGCCTTTACTTGCACGGACCGTCACGTTTGCATGATCGAGGGTGATGCCCTTGTGGGCATAGACGCCATATTCAACACCGTTTACGTTGAGGGAGGCGTTTGTGGCTGCGAGGCTGCCCTTGGCCTCGACGGCAGCGTCTTCCTCGGAGCTTGCCTTGACCTGGCTGCCGTCCGAGATGTTGATATTGTCGCCGCTCCAAAGGGCCTCACCATCGG
Source organism: uncultured Collinsella sp. (assembly GCA_902482185.1). Classification (GTDB taxonomy): domain Bacteria; phylum Actinomycetota; class Coriobacteriia; order Coriobacteriales; family Coriobacteriaceae; genus Collinsella. Next base: position 1,324 of record CABSZR010000037.1, read on the forward strand.
CTGAGCTTGCCTCGACCGTCCCGCCACCCTTGATGGTGAGGTTCTTGTCGGCTCCAATACCCTTGTCCTTGGTAGCCCTGGCGGTGACGGCTCCGCTGTCGTCAATCGTGATATTGCCGTTTGCCCTGATGCCATCCGATGCACCCGTGGCGTTGACGTTGCCCGAACCTTTGATAGCGAGATCACCTCCGGCATTGATGGCATCAAACCCAGTGCTCGTGGCGTTGACGGATCCGGCTCCGTCGATGTTGATATTACCCGTGGTGAGGATAGCGTCCTCAGTAGATGTCACGCTGAGCGTGCCGCCCTCGTCGCCTTGGATATTGAGCTCGGCATTCTCGTTAGTGCCATGAGAAACGTTGATGCTTTCGATCCATTCGGCAGTGACGATGTTGGTTCCCGAGTAATTCACGTTGAGCTTGCCTGCGGCCTGGATCTCGCCGCCGTTATAGTTGTTGAGCTTCAAGTCGTCGGCGCCGTCCCACGACCAGGTACCGGCCTCGTCGCTCGCCGCGGTGTTGTACTTGTTGCCGCCGACCTTGACCCATTCCGCTGCGAGCGAGACGCTCGGCATGAGCAGCGAGCTCACCGTGAGCGCGCAGGCCAGGCCGCAGACGATGCGGCGCGTCACGCGGCGCCAGCTGCCGTGTGCGAGCAGCGTGCGACGGCACACGTCGGGCTCGACAAAATGGGCTCCAGAGGTTTTGTCATTGCGCTTGGGGGTCGTGAACAAGGCGGCCATGGTTACTCCCATCCTCATAGGGCCTATGCGATTAAGCCCAGCATATCTGCAGGATGTAGCCGGCGGTAGTGCCGTTTGGAGGGCAAAATGTCCAAAACTTGGGAAGCAAAACATCGCGCGTCTGTGCGTTGCCTGGCTTTAAAAGAAAAGCGCGGAGCCGCTCGATGCGACTCCGCGCTTTGGTGTTCTGTTTTAGCAGACTATGCCGTTACGCTACGAAGAAGTAGACGAGGAAGGCGAGAGCTGCGATCCACATGAGCGGCTTGATCTTGGAGGCCTCGCCCTTAAAGAGCGCGACGATCACGTAGGCGATAAAGCCTAGGCCAATGCCGGCAGAGATGGAGTAGGTGAAGGGCACGCCGGCGACAATCATGAACGCCGGGAAACCCTGCGACACGTCGGACCAGTCGATCTCGGAGGCCTCGCTCATCATGAGGTAGCCGACGTAGACCAGAGCACCGCAGGTGGCGGCGCTGGAAACGATGGTGACGATGGGGGAGAAGAACGCGGCGAGAATGAACAGCACGCCGGTGGTGACGGAGGTGAGGCCCGTGCGGCCACCGTCGGCGGCGCCGGAAGTGGACTCGACGAAGGTGGTGATGGAGGAGACACCCATGAAACCGCCCACAGCAGCGGCGGCGGAGTCGACGATCAGGATCTCCTTGATATCCTCGACGTTGCCGTCGTCGGTGAGGAACTCGCCCTGCTTGGCCACGGCCATCGCGGTGCCCATGGTGTCGAAGAAGTCACTCATGAGCAGCGAGAACGAGATGACGAGGAGCGCGGGGTCGGTAAGGACCTTGACGATGGCGGGCACGCCGCCGGCGTCGGCGATAGGGCCACCGATGCTCGAGAAGTCGAGCGGGGCGATGATGCCGGTCGGAGCCTGGGTCACACCTAGGGGGATACCGGCGATGACGGCGACGACGATGCCGATGAGCAGCGAGCCGGGGACGTTGCGGCAGGCGAGGGCGACCGTCACCAGGATGGAGATGATGCCGACGATGAAGGTGGGGGAGGTGATGTCGCCCAGACCGACGAGTGTACCGGCGCCAGCGGTGATAATGCCGGCATCGCACAGGCCAATCATGGCGATGAACAGGCCCAGACCCACCGAGATGGCGTGACGCAGGACAACCGGGATGGCGTCCATGATGGCCTCGCGCAGGCCACAAAGCACGAGCAGCAAGATGACGACGCCCTCAAGGAAGATGACGCTCATGGCCACGTGCCAGTCACCGCCGCAGACGGTGGTGGTGATTCCAGCGATCATCGCGTTGACGCCTAAGCCCGACGCGCAGGCGAGCGGGCGGTTGGCGAAGATGCCCATGCAGATGGTCATGATGCCGGCGCCCAGGCAGGTGGCGCAGGCGAGCGCTCCCGCATCGATGCCAGCGCCCGAGAGCACCGCGGGGTTGACGGCGATGATGTAGGCCATCGCCAGGAATGTTGTCAGTCCAGCGCGAAGTTCGGTCCCGATTGTGGACTTGCGCTCACTGACGTGAAAAAGTTCGTCCATGCATACCCTTTCCTTGTTCGGCCCCGAGTTTAGGCCGATTGACACGAACGCTCCCACTATAGCCCCTTTACGACGCTGTTGTTCCTCGCATGTTGATGTTCGGCGCTTTGTAGCAGACGGACGGTATTTTTCGCATGAAAATGTGTGGGTACCGTATACTTAAGCGGTTACAACGACCCCTATGGAGGAACGTATGATTAAAGAGCTTTGCCACGACGAGGCTATCCTGTCCCAGCGTTGCGAGGTTGCGACCGTCGAGGACGAGTCGGTTGCTCAGGATCTGATCGATACCATCAAGTCGCTCGACGATGCCGGCTGCCTTGCCGCTAACCAGATTGGCGTTACCAAGAAGGTTTGCGTCTACCTGGACGATGCCGGCGAGCCCCACGTACTCTACAACCCCCGTCTGGTGTTTGGCCTGGGTGCCAGCAAGATGGAGGAGAGCTGCCTGACGCACGAGGAGGTCACCAAGTCCACGCGCTATATCAAGTGCAAGGTTGCTTATGACGTGATCGTCGACGGCAAGATGCGCGAGCGCAAGCAGGACTTCGTCGGCTTCGAGGCACAGATGATCCAGCATATGATCGATCACTGTCTTGGAAAGTTGGTCTAAGGGGACCAAAGCACCGCACTTCGTCTCTTTTGGCCCGGGCATGACATTGTTGTCATGTCCGGGCTTTTGTGTTTAGCGCCTTTTTGTTTGGAGACAATGAAATTAGCAAGAACGTAAAGCTAGGAGGCGCTATGTGTACGAGTATTCGATTTGCCGATAATTCTGGCCACATGTATCTGGGCCGCAATCTCGACTGGAGCTTTGACTACGGCCAACAGGTTCGCGTGATGCCGCGCGGGTTTCACATTCCGTATTCGTTTATCGACGACGCGACAGCGGCGCACGCGGTGATCGGTATGTGCATCGATTACAGGAACTACCCTATGTTCTTCGATTGCGGCAACGATGCGGGCCTCGCCGTGGCGGGTCTCAATTTCCCGGGTTATGCCGAGTATGCCGAGGACCCTGTCGACGGCAAGACCAATATCGCGGCCTATGAGTTCCCCCTGTGGGTGGCAGCGACGTTCTCGACGGTCGATGAGGTCGAGGCCGCGCTGCGCGACACGGTGATTGTCGCCAAATCTGCCGGAGAGGGGCTGGGCGTGTCGCTGCTCCATTGGATTATCGGCGACAGCCAGCGCAGCATCGTGGTCGAGATGATGGCTGACGGCCTGCATGTATACGACGATCCGGTCGACACCCTTGCCAACCAGCCGACCTTCCCGTGGCACATGGAAAACCTCCGCACCTATATCACCGCCACAAGCGATTTTCCGCAGACGGCGACATGGCGTGGCGCCGAGCTCAAGCCCTATGGAGCCGGTGCCGGCATGCGCGGCATTCCGGGCGATTGCTATTCGCCGAGCCGTTTTGTAAAGGCGGCGTACCTCAATGCCAATTACCCGCAAAAGGAGAGCGAGACCGAAAACGTCGTTCGCATGTTCCGCTCGCTCGAGGGCGTGGTGATGATCGAGGGAGCGTCCAGGATGGGCGATGGCAAGTTCGAGAAGACTATCTACACCGGATGCTTTAGCGCGCGCACGGGCAATTATTACTACGCGATGTATGGGGATCCGTCGATTCGCTACGTGAGCCTGATGGATGCTGAGGGCGCGAGCCCCGATAGGCTCGTGGTTCCCGAGCCGCGTCGTTCGTAGCCGTTAGCTTTACTGCAATGCAAAGCGGCCCTGCGCCTCCGCCAGGGCCGCTTGGTCGATCAGAAGTTGAAGGCAAACATGATGCCGATGACTTTGTCAAGATATATTAAACAAACGGTAGTTTCAATTCATCTTTGGAATAATAGCCGTTCAAAAGCGAATCGATTGGCTCATTTAGATTATATACAATTCCTTTAGTTTTACTTCCGAGCGGCGCGCCGGGCATCTGGCATCAACGGATTCCCTGTTTAGGCGCTTCGAAGGCACGGACTCCGTTTCGTTAATTTCTGATTAAAAATGCTGAAAATCCAGTCAGAAGCGGGCTGGGGAACGGGGCAATAAAAATGGCTTTCGAAATGAGTCGGCGAAGCTTTTTAACGGCCGGTGGGGCCACAATGCTGGCGGGCACCGCCTCTATGCTTGTTGGCTGCGCGTCTGGAAGCGAAAGCGGCGCGGGAAGCGCGGCTGCCGGCAAGCATGATGCACTGAAGGTTGATAGCGACGGCAAATCGGGTGGCACGGATAGCGACGTTAGCGAATTCTACGAGCACGTTATCTCTGTTTCTGCACTTGCGAAAACATATGCAATCGGAGAGAAGATTGTCGGCGTGGCGATTGAATACGACGTGGATGTCGATGCGTCTTCGGTTGATCCCGGACATGGCGGCATCGGTCAACAGGCTCAGGAAAAGGGGCTGGGATCTTTCTCGGTTTTGGGACGCTCGATTGTCACTGCATGTGTAAACGACAAAGCCGAGCTGAGTGATGAAGGGGGCAAAAGCAAGGGAACGTACGTCATCGTCGAGCTCGATCCAGCAGATGCGGGCGCACAGACGTTGATGTTTCAGATGACGCGTGGGTGCGTAGGCTCAAACGGTCCCGTATCCCTTGATAGCGGTTGCGTCAAAATCGCCCAAATAAAGGATCTCAAGGATTCTGCAGGTAAAAAGCTTACAGGCGACGAGACATCCTCCCGATATCTCGTGGCTTCGACTGTTCTCAACTCCGAGGCAGACAAGTTTGTTGCAGGGACCTACGATGACCCCAAAACTGGATTCCATGCTTCGTTTGCCTTGGCACAGCCTGACGACTACGACAAGGCAAAGAAATACCCCATCACGCTCTTCCTGCCGGATGCGGGGGTAACCACCTGCGATGTGAGGGTGAATCTTCGTCAAGGTCTGGGAGCCCTTGCCTGGGCTGATGGGTCACAATTTGTGCTGACGATCGCTGGAACTTGTTGCGATATCGAGACTTGCCTGCATGTAATCGAGGACCTGATCGACCAGGGTTACTCAATCGATCCGGATCGCATTTACGGGACGGGCGAATCTGCCGGGTGCATGGCCCTCATCGAATATGCCTCCAAGCATCCCGATGACAATTCCTTTGCAGCGCTTATGCTCGTTGCCGGGCAAGGCAACATGACTCCGATTGCCAAGACGCCCATGGTGATATTCGTTTCTGAAGACGATTCCAATTCCTATGGCGGCATGACGGATCCCGAGAAGGGTGTCGCGAGTATCGGAATTCCTTATGTTGAGAAGCAGCTGAATTGCGCCTATAACTATGACGGTGAAGGACATACGAGTGGCCTGTGGGTTGATTACGACGCAACGGGAGAGAAAAACCCTTCGGGTAACCAGGAAGGAGCCAAGGCGGCTAGCAGCCAGAAGACGCTCGATGAGCTTATGGTCGAGCTCTCGGATGTCTGCTCCTCGGCTTGTAAACAAGCGGTGACCGATGGGGCGCATGTCGTTTTCCTTCATGTAGAGAAGGGAACTCTCGATAGCACCGACAAGACGGTCCAGGGTGGAAACACTCATAACTTTACCTGGCAATACGCTTATGCGATCCCCGAACTCATCGAGTGGGTGAGAGACCAGTCTCTATAGCCTGCTTCTTTTTCGATGGCATTTCAATGTGGGCTAGGGTTATATGACCGATTGGGGCCAGGCGGTTGTCTAGCCCCGGAAATGCCGAATAGCAGTCTACGATTACGCCCAGGTAAAGCCTCAAAGGTGTTTTACCTGGCCAAAAACGTAGACAAAAGCGGCCCTGGCAGATCGTGAGGTGCAGGGCCGCTGTCGTTGATTAATGGCGCCGCTAGAAGTTGGCGTCGTTGAGTTGTTCGTTCTCGAGGCCGTCGAGCTGTTGCTGTTCGGGCGTATCGGCGACACTCTCGAGCAGCTCGGTGGGATCGACGTTCATGCTCTTGCCGGCCTCGTTGCCGTTGACCAAGTCGTCCGAGAAGATGTCGACTTCCATTTCCTCGGCCTCTTCGATCTGAACCTCGAGCGGCACCTGGGTGCGCACGAGTTTGACGGCCGGGCGCATGCGGGCAAACAGTGGCACGTACTCGATGATGATGGCCGAGTTCTCGAGACCATACCAACGTGCCGGGCTTCCGCAGGCGCGGCGGACGGCGTACTTGATGGCCATGACGCGATGGTCGTTGCGGTTGATGTCCGTTTCGGGGGCAAGCATCTTGCGCAGCATGCAAAAACGGAAGTCGCCCACGTTGCCGCGTGTCTCGTAGATGGAGTAGGTGTGATGCTGCGGCGGCAACTCACCCGATGCCATCAGGTCGCCAACGATCTGGCGCAGGTAGGCGTTGATGCGTTGATTGACCTTAAAGCCCAGGTCCAAGCGCACGCGGAACAGGAAGTCTGTGCCAAAGGTCTCAACGGAATACTCGTGCGTATAGGGCTCGTCGGTAACGTGTACGTTGATGAACCAATATGCCTTGGCGCGCTTGGGGTGCTTGTCCAGGATGGAATAGAGCACGTCGCGGTCGAGCGTGAGCGGGTCGGGGCTGTTGGTGAGGAACACCAGATTGTCGGCGAGCACGGGGTAGGTCTCGTCATTGCGCAGGCGGTTGAGCTGGTCGATGTACTTGGAGACGGGCAGCAAAATCGTCTGCGTGCGCTCGATGGCGGTGCCGCGGCGCCACACATACATAAGGCCAAACAGCAGTGCGGCCAGGAAGATCATGACGTAGCCGCCGTCAAAGAACATGGTGAGGCACGAGGCGAAGAAGCACAGCTCAATGGCACCAAAGAGCAGGGCGAAGACGCAGGCACCCAGCCTGTGCTTGAGGATGCCGGCGATGTAGCTCGTCAAAAGCGTCGTGGTCATGAGCATGGTCACGGTAATGGCGAGGCCGTAGGCGCTCTCCATGCGCTCGGAGTTTTGGAACAGCAGCACGATGAAGATGCAGCCGACCCACATGATGTTATTGACGAGCGGAATATAGAGCTGGCCCTTGGTGTCGCTGGGGTAGTGGATGCGCAGATGCGGCATAAGGTTGAGACGCGTTGCCTCGGATACCAGCGAGAACGAGCCGGTGATGAGCGCCTGCGAGGCAATGATGGCCGCCACGGCCGAAAGCACGATGGCAAAGGGGCGCAGGGGCTCGGGGAGCATCATATAGAACGGGTTAACGATATCCATCGCGAGCATCTGGGGGTTGGAGTTGTTGGCGAGCAGCCAAGCGCCCTGACCCAGATAGTTAAGGATGAGGGCCGCCTTAACAAACGGCCAGGATGCGTAGATGTTGGCCTTGCCCACGTGGCCCATGTCCGAGTAGAGGGCCTCGGCGCCGGTCGTCGACAGGAAGACGAAGCCGAGCACCATGATGCCCGAGTGGTTGATGGGCGAGAACAGGAACATAATGCCGCGAATGGGGTTGAGCGCGCGCAAGATGGACAGGTTGCCGAGCATGTTGAACAGGCCGGCGCCTGCCAGGAACAGGAACCACAGCGTCATGAGCGGGCCGAAGAGCTTGCCGATTGACGAGGTGCCGGCGCGCTGCATGGCAAACAGACCGCAGATAATGATGATGGTGATGATGATCACATTGGTCTGACCGTCACCCAATAGTGCGTGGCCCCACTCGATGGTACGCAGGCCCTCAATGGCTGTGGTGACCGTGACCGCGGGGGTGAGGATGCCGTCGGCGAGCAGCGCCGCGCCGCCGATCATGGCGGGGAGAATCAGCCATGGCGCCACCTTGCGCACGAGACTGAACAGGGCGAAGATGCCGCCTTCGTTGTGGTTGTCGGCCTTCATGGCGATTACCACGTACTTGACCGTGGTCACGAGCGTCATGGTCCAGATGACGAGCGAAAGCGCGCCCAGGATCATGTCCTCGCTGACGGTACCGATGCCGCCGTTGTTGGCGACGATTGATTTCATGGTGTACATGGGGCTTGTGCCGATGTCACCGTAGACGACGCCGAGCGTTACGAGCAGCATGCCAGCGGAGAGGGGGATGGCTCCGTGCCCGCCTTGCCCGCGCTGGTCTTGGAGGTTTGCCTCCAGTTTATTGTGTGCCACGAGGACTCCCTTAGACATCCGGTTATCTGTCTAGGACAAAAAACTTTATGCCGTCTTTATACATACAAGAGCAGTTTGGCACATCGGGTTATTTTAGACAATAATCCTCAGCTGGGGATTATTTATCTACGCAGGTAGCATTTCAAAGCAGGGGCTTTTAAGCACGTACTGTCTGGGCGATGCCAGCCTTGGCGTTTGCGCGTTTGCCGGCGAGTTCGCAAAAAATCGCGCCGCCGATGATAAGCGCGGCACCCATCAGGCGGACCGGTGTTATGGCTTCGCCCAAAAGGACGGCCGAGAACACGACGGCCGAAAGCGGCTCGAGGTAGCCGACGACCGCGACGGTCTGCACGGGCAGTTTGGCGACGGCGCTAAAG
>CABSZR010000038.1 GCA_902482185.1 uncultured Collinsella sp.
GGATTTTACAGTAAAGGATTATCTAATGTATATTGCCAGTTTAAAGGGAATCCGTTCTATGATAGCAGGTAAAAGAGTAAAAGAATTATTAGAACAGGTTGGTCTTGCCAAAAGTGTTAATAAAAAGATGAAAAAACTCTCAGGCGGTATGAAACGTAGAGCAGGAATTGCTCAAGCAATGCTAAACAATCCAAAGATTCTTATTTTGGATGAGGCGACGAGTGCCCTGGATAACGAGAGCGAGGAAGCGGTGCAGGAGTCGCTCGAAGAGCTGGCGCGCGGCCGCACCACGATTATCATCGCCCATCGTCTCTCGACCATTAAACACGCCGATGAGATTGCGACCGTTGAGCATGGTCGCGTTGTGGAACGTGGCACGCACGAGGAGCTTCTCGCCCGCGGCGGCACCTATGCCCGTTACTATCGAATGCAGTTCGAAGGTGCGCGTGCGCACGAGCTCGACTGATTGATATGACAGGAAGATCATGGCTGATAAGAACCCTTTGACTCCGGAAGAAGTGACGGAGTTATTCTCCGAAATCGATGCATCCGGCGTCTTGGATCCTACGCTTGCCAAAAAGCGTACCGAGCGCATGCGCGAGAAAGAGACCGCCGTCAAGCACGGTGACAAGGCGACGCTGGCGCGGCTGCGCAGCGAGGACCGCGCGAGTCAGGCAAAACATATCGACCCGCTGTCCGAGGACGACCCTTCGGGTTCGCAGGTGAGCCATACCATTACGAAGACTGCCATGGCCGTGGTTATCGGCATCTTGGTGCTGATTGTGGGCATGCAGATTGGCTACGGCGTAATGCGACGTCTGAACACCGCAAACCTCTCCGACAGCGTTTCGGTGGATACCGTCTCGACCGCGCTCAAGGGTGGACTTGAATGGGGCAATGGCTTTACGCAGTTCCCGCTCGATTTTACCGTCGACGAGGCAGATGAGCGCACGGGCACGGTTGAGGTGACGGTGCTGGACACGTCTTCTGCCAATGAACTCGAGCTGCTGTCCAACGGTCAGATTCAGGCGGCGGCGCTCGCAACCAATGCGCTGCTCAACGACAAAATCGACCGCGTGGTGTATAACGTTCACGCCTATATCGACGAGGACAGCAATATCCAGCATGATTCCTTCTTTGGCATGTTTCCCGCTCAGGGCCACCAGAGCGCCATCCTGACGTTCGTCTGGACCAAGAGTTCGTCCAACGCCACGAATATCGACTGGAAGATGCGCATCGTAAGCATGGACGATACCATTGCCGAGCGCATTCAAAAACAGGTCAACTCGGTTTCGTCGCTTATCGAGGACCCGGTGGTGAGCCAGACCAAGATTGCGGAGGAACAGGCCGAGCGCGATCTTGAGCATCGTCTGCACGGTCGAGAGATCTTCCGCGGCGGAAAGCCTGATCGCACGCCGTCCGAGCTGCTGGAGCAGGACAAGCAAAAGTAGTCCGCAGCCATATAGAACGATGCCATCCCGCGTGAGTCACAAGACCACGCGGGATGATTTTTCTGGGACGGGGATTAAAAAATCATTATGCATAGGAAGTCATAATTATCATTTTGTAAACAATTCTATGTAATTAATGCCATGGGCGATGCTTGCGGTTAGAATACCGCGAGGCCTAACTACACACCTTTAAGCCGGTCCTGTGAGACCGGGAAGGAGAACTATGGCGAACAACCATATTGCGGGCGCTGCCGCCCGCACCATCGCGCCCAGTGAGCTGTGCCAGCGTATGCTGGCTAAAACCAGCAAGGGCACCTGCGGTCCCTGCATCCTGTATCTTGAGGATGGGACCATTTTTTATGGCCGTGCATGCGGTGCCGAGGGTACTGCGACCGGCGAGGTCTGCTTCAACACCTCGCTTGAGGGCTACTTTGAGGTCATGACCGACCCGAGCTATGCCGGCCAAATCGTAACCATGACCTATCCGCAGATCGGCAACTACGGCATTGACGAGACCGATGTTCAGTCGGCCTTCCCCGGCGATACCGCTCGCCCCGCGAGCGCTCCCGCCATGCGCGGCATGGTCGTCCATGACATGTGCGCCACGCCTTCTAACTGGCGCTCGACTGTCAGCGTGCCGGAGTACCTGCGTGCACACGGCATCGTCGCTATCGAGGGCGTCGACACCCGCGCTCTTGTGCGCCACCTGCGCGACAACGGCTCCAAGATGGGTATCATCTCGACCGAGGTCTTTGACGTCGACGAACTTGCCGAGCGTCTGGCCGCAGCCCCCACGTTGGTGGGCGAGAACTTGGTCAAGACCGTGAGCTGCCCTGAGCCCCACGAGTTTGCAGCTGCCGACCTGCCCGCTACGCATGACTTTGCGCTTGCCCCTGCCGCTCCTTCCCGCCACAAAGTGGTCGCCTACGATTGTGGCGTCAAACGCGGCATCCTGGAGGGTCTGGTCCGTGCCGGCTGCGGCCTTACTGTCGTGCCGTGGGATACGCCCGCCCAGCAGGTGCTCGACATGAATCCCGATGGCGTCTTTTTGTCCAACGGCCCCGGCGATCCCGATGCCGTGGTGGAGACCTACGAGCAGGTGCAGCAGCTGATCGGCAAGGTGCCGGTCTTTGGTATTTGCCTGGGTCATCAGATGATCAGCTTGGCGTGCGGCGCTCAGATGGAAAAGCTTAAGTTCGGCCACCGCGGTGGTAACCAGCCGGTTATGAACCTGGTGAGCCGTCGCGTGGAGATCACCGCGCAAAACCACGGCTTTGGCCTGCTGTTCCCCAGCTTGGGCAAGCTCGTCCCCGAGCTTTCGGGCGACGAGACCGAGCATACGGTCGATGGCGATCTGCGCGCCTGGGTGCGTCGCGGCATCGCGCCGGTCGTGATGAACGAGCGCTTTGGTCGCATTCGTCTGACGCACGTGAACCTCAATGACGGTACCGCCGAGGGCATCCAGCTGCTCGACGCGCCGTGCTTCTCGGTGCAGTACCACCCCGAGGCCTCACCTGGCCCCACCGATGCTCACTATCTCTTTACCGCCTTTACGCGACTCATGGACGGCGAGGAGAACTACCTGGACATCGACACCGCGAAGGACCGCCTGCAGGGCTGGAACTTTGCCGACAATGGTTCCGCTGCGACCGAGACCGAGGAGAACTAACATGCCGAAACGTACTGACATCAAGCGTATCCTCGTCATTGGCTCGGGCCCCATTGTCATTGGCCAGGCCTGTGAGTTTGACTACTCCGGCGCCCAGGCCTGCAAGGTGCTCAAGGAGGATGGCTTTGAGGTCATCCTGGTCAACTCCAACCCGGCGACCATCATGACCGACCCGGGTCTTGCCGACCGCACCTATGTCGAGCCTATCACCGCGGAGTTTATCGAGCGCGTAATCAAGAAAGAGCGCCCGGACGCGCTGCTGCCCACGCTGGGCGGCCAGACCGGTCTGAACGCCGCCGTCGAACTGGCAAAGGACGGCACGCTCGACAAGTACGGCGCCGAGATGATCGGCTGCGACCTTGCCGCCATCGAGCGCGGCGAGGACCGCAAGCTCTTTAACGAGGCCATGGCCGAGATCGGCCTGGAGGTCGCGCGCTCGGGCTATGCCTACAGCGTGGCAGACGCCGAGGCCATCGCCGAGCGCGTGGGATATCCCTGCGTGCTGCGTCCGAGCTTTACCCTCGGCGGCGCCGGTGGTGGCATCGCGCATACTCACGAGGAGCTCGTCTCCATCGTGAGCCAGGGCCTGGAGCTCTCACCTGCCCACGAGGTATTGGTCGAGGAGTCCATCGAGGGCTGGAAAGAGTATGAGATGGAGGTCATGCGTGACCACGCCGGCAACGGCATCATCGTGTGCTCCATCGAGAACCTCGACCCCATGGGCGTGCATACCGGCGACTCCATCACCGTGGCGCCGGCGCAGACGCTCTCCGACCTTGAGTATCAGCGCATGCGCGTGGCCTCGCTCGCCATTCTGGAGAAGATCGGCGTCGAGACCGGCGGCTCCAACGTACAGTTTGCCGTGAACCCCCAAACCGGCCGCCTGATTGTCATCGAGATGAACCCGCGCGTGAGCCGTTCGTCCGCGCTGGCCTCCAAGGCCACGGGTTTCCCCATCGCTAAGGCCGCCGCGCGCCTGGCTGTGGGCTATACGCTCGACGAGATCGTCAACGACATCACCAAGGCCACGCCCGCCTGCTTTGAGCCCACGATCGACTACTGCGTGGTCAAGGTGCCGCGCTTTGCCTTCGAGAAGTTCAAGGGCACCGACCCCACGCTCACCACGCGCATGAAGGCCGTGGGCGAGATCATGGCGATCGGCCGCACCTTTGAGGAGGCCTTTGGCAAGGCCATGCGCTCGCTGGAGGATGGACACCAGGGTATTTGCGCCGGTGGCAAGGAGGGCGCCGATAAGCTGAGCGACGAGGAGCTCGCCCAGGCCGTGGGTACCCCGACTGAACACCGCATCTTCTTTGTGGTCGAGGCCCTGCGCCGTGGCTGGGACATCGCTCGCATCCATGCCATCTGCGGTATCGATCCGTGGTACCTCAACCGTATCAACGATATGGTGCAGGTCCAGGAGAGCATCCGCGGCCTGCGTGTGGAGGATATCGACGCCGACGCGATGCGCCTGCTCAAGCAGTACGGCACGAGCGACGCCGAGATTGCCGCGCTGACCGGCTCGGACGAGCGCTTTGTGCGCGCCTATCGCAAGGGCCTGGGCGTGGTTCCCAGCATGAAGACGGTCGATACCTGCGCTGCGGAGTTCTCGAGCGCCACGGAGTACCACTACAAGACGTACGAGAACATCTACCGCACGAGCCCGGATGCCAAGAAGTGCGTGGCTCCCGACGAGACCACGCCGGCGGACAAGCCCAAGGCGATGATCCTGGGCGCCGGCCCCAACCGCATTGGCCAGGGTATCGAGTTCGATTACTGCTGCGTGCACGCGAGCTACGCGCTGGCAGCCCGCGGCTTCGAGACCATCATGGTCAACTGCAATCCCGAGACCGTCTCGACCGACTACGACACGTCCGACCGCCTGTACTTTGAGCCGCTCACCTACGAGGACGTCATGGACGTTATCGATGTTGAGCGACCCGACGGCGTCGTGGTGACGCTCGGCGGCCAGACTCCGCTTAAGCTGGCGCGCATGCTCGAGGAGAGTGGCGTCAACATCATGGGCACCAAGCCCGATGCCATCGACTTTGCCGAGGACCGCGAGCGCTTCGCCGCTCTGCTCGACAAGCTGGGCATCATGTACCCGCCGGCGGGCCAGGCCACCTCGTTTGAGGAGGCCGAGGCCGTGGCCGCGCACATCGGCTACCCGCTGCTGGTGCGTCCGAGCTACGTGCTGGGCGGCCGCGGCATGATGATCGCCTACGATGCCGAGCATCTGCGCGATTACATGGCCGAGGCCGCGCGCATTAGCCCCGACTACCCGGTGTATCTGGACCGCTTCTTGGAGGGTGCGATCGAGTCCGATGTCGACGCCCTGTGCGATGGCGAAGAGGTCTACATCGGCGGTATCCTGGAGCATATCGAGGAGGCCGGTATCCACTCTGGCGACTCCGCGACCTGCATCCCGCCGTTCAGCTTTAGCGAGAGCCTGCAGGCAAAGCTTCGCGAGACCACGCGCCGCATCGCGATGGCGCTGGGCGTACGCGGCCTGGTCAACGTGCAGTACGCCATCAAGGGCGAGACCGTCTACGTGATCGAGGCCAACCCGCGTGCCAGCCGCACCGTGCCGTTTATCTCCAAGGCCACCGGCGTGCCGCTCGCCAAGTGTGCCGCACGTATCATGGCGGGCGATTCCATCTCGAGCTTGGGCCTGCCGAGCGACGAGCGTCAGCTGGACTGGTTCTGCATGAAGGAAGCCGTTATGCCCTGGGGCCGTTTCCCGGGCGCCGACGTTATCCTGGGTCCCGAGATGAAGTCGACGGGCGAGGTTATGGGTATCGCCAAGAGCTATCCCGAGGCATACGCCAAGACGCAGCTGGCAATTGACTACAAGCTGCCCGACCCGAGCGCCGGCAAGGTGTTCATCAGCGTGTGCGACCGCGACAAGCGTCATATCCTTTCGGTCGCTCGCATCCTGCGCTACCTGGGCTTTGATATCTGCTCCACCGAGGGTACGGCGCGCGTTCTGCGTGGAGGCAACGTGACGTGCGAGGTCGTGGAGAAGATCAGCGGCCCGCACGACGGCGAGCGTCCCAACATCGGCGACCTCATCGCCGATGGCAAGATTGCGGTAATCATCAACACGCCGTACGGCCCGGGTTCGCGTGGCGACGGCTATCTGTTGCGTACCGAGGCGGTGCGCCGCGGCGTGACCTGCGTGACCGCGATGTCTGCCGCCAACACGTACGTGAGTGCCATCGAGGCGGTGCGCGAGGACCAGCAGGGTCACGGCAGCGCCAACGACATGGGCATGGACGTCATCGCCCTGCAGGACCTGCCGCAGCACGCGGTGTAGTGTGACCTGTCCGGCCGGGGTGGGAGGGGCCGAGATTTCCCCCTTTCGCTCCGGCTGCAAGCAGAGTCGCTCAGGAGGAAACTCGGCCCCTCCCGCCCCGGCCTGCGGTGACTTGGCTGCACCGTGTGCTGCGGAAGGGGCTTTGCGCGATGACTAGGGCTGAATAAAAAGTGAGTGTGGGATCCGCCGTTCGTTCGAACGGCGGATCCCACGTTAATATTTCAGCCAACGTACGTCATGGCAATCCCCGGTAGGTCCCCGGGTGCCCCGCGGCAGGCTGGGTTTATTGTCCGAGCGACTTTGCGAAGCAAGGGGAGCGAAGATAAAAACCCAGCCCGCCGCGGGGCACCCGGGGACCGCAGGGACGGGAGCAGCTATACTACTCTCAGTAGTTAAGGGTCGCGGATTGGCCGCGTCACCGCTCTCAACAGGAGGTCTTTGTTTATGGCAGATCAAAAGCCGGTTGTCGGGATCATCATGGGCTCCAAGTCCGATCTGGGCGTTATGGAAGGCTGCACCGCCGAGCTCGAGGCGCTTGGTGTGCCCTATGAGCTCGTCATTGCGAGCGCACACCGCACGCCGGCGAAGGTCCACGAGTGGGCCTCGACTGCCGCCGATCGCGGTATCAAAGTGATTATCGCCGCCGCCGGCAAGGCTGCTCACCTGGGCGGTGTCGTGGCTGCGTTTACGCCGCTGCCGGTCATCGGCGTGCCTATGAAGACGAGCGATCTGGGTGGTATGGACTCGCTGCTGTCGATGGTGCAGATGCCTTCGGGCGTGCCCGTTGCCTGTGTGGCCATCAACGGTGCCAAGAACGCTGCCATTTACGCCACGCAGATTCTGGGCGCATGCGACCCCGAGTACCGCAAGGTTATCGAGAAGATGAAGCAGGAGATGGCTGACGCCTAAGCGCTCTGCCAGTCCATTTGCAGCATAAGGAGAGCCATGTCCGACTATCAGGGAAAGCGTTTTTCGGCTTCTCGGATTCCCGATCCAGCCAAGTCGGGAGCAGCCCGCGCGCCGCAGCAGGGTCGGACATCCTCTCCTCAGCAGTCACGTGCGCCGCGCCCCGTGACGCCGGCGAAGCATCGCCGTCAGGATACACCTGCTGCATATCGCCCTTCGTCATACAGTACGGCCAAGAAGTCACCTCGCTCTTCGGCGCATGCCGCGCCATCGAGCTATACCGAGCCGCCGCGCAAAAATCGCCGCTCCGTCATTCCCATTCTGCTCATCATCATCGGTATTGGCCTGATCGTTGCTGCGGCCGCTATCTTTATCAACGCGCAGATTGGCTACAAGCAGGCGAGCGAGTCGTATCAAAAAATCGAAAAGCAATATGTGAGCGACAAGGACGCCAGTGGCGTGCCAATTATCGACTTCAATGCGCTTGCCCAGACAAATCCCGAGGTTGTGGGTTGGATTTACGCACCCGGCACCAACATCAACTACCCCGTGGTGCAGACCAACAACAACTCCAAGTACCTCAACACGCTGTTCGACGGCACCGCCAATGCGTCGGGTGCCATCTTCCTGGATAGCGACGACACCGCGCCGGGCATGGTGGATCAGCAGACCACGATTTACGGTCATCACATGAACGACGGTTCGATGTTCAACGTGATTTCGGATACGACCGATCAAGCGACGTTCGACAGCATGGACTACGTGTACTACATCACACGTGACGCGACGTATAAGCTGCGTCCGCTGGCGACCAAGGTGGTCGAGGACACGTATGCCAAGGCGCGCACGCCCAACTTTGAGGGCGATGACGGACTGAAGAATTATCTGTCCGAGATGCTCGACGGTGCCTCTGCCGTGGCGAGCGATGCCACCGATCGTGCCGCTTCGGCAACCAAGGTCGTAACGCTTGTGACCTGCCGTTCGCTGTCATTTAGCAATACGCGCGCCGTCATGGTGCTCACGCTGGTCGAGGAATAAAGTGTCCGGGCCCCGTCCCAAAAAGACTACCCTGGAAATCAAAAGGAGAAATGATGCTTGAGAACGGCAAATCGATGCCTTCGGTTGATGCTTGGCTGCGCGAAGCCAAGGCCGATGTTTCGGCGGCTGATTGTGGGATGTACCTGACACACAACGGCGTGGTGCGCGCGACGCCCAAGGCCGAAGTGCGCGGAGTCGAGACCGATGGCGTGGCGCCAGGCCACAAGGTGGGCGGCATGGTGTTTGGCTTCGATGCCGAAAAGGTGCAGGCCGCTATCGAGGCGACGCGCACGATGCCGGGTATCGGCTATGTGCGCGTGTGGCTGGCGAGCGGCGAGCTTACCGTGGGCGACGACATCATGCTCGTGCTCATTGGCGGAGACATTCGCCCGCATGTGGTCGATGCGCTGCAGTCGCTCGTCGGCACCATCAAGAACGAGTGCGTGAGCGAGGTCGAGCGCGAGGCGTAAGGCCTCGTCGGCAATCCGAGTCTGTCTATAGCGAAAGCCCGCCGGCAGTTCATGTAGATGAACCGCGCCCCAAATCTTGGACGCCCTAAATAGCGACTAGGCCGCAAGGGCCTGATTCCGGTACTCCTCCGGGGTCAGGCCCTTCAATCTTACCTGCCTCCGGCTCGTGTTCCAGTGGACTATGTATTCCTCCAGGTCGCGTTTGAAATCCTCGAACGTCTTCCACTCGCGGCCCCTGTAGAACTCGTCCTTGACGTGGCCGAAGAGCTGCTCGGTGGCGGCATTGTCGATGCAGTTCGCCTTCCTGGACATGCTCTGGACGATACCGGCGGCCTCGAGCCTGGATGTGTATGAGGCGTGCTGGTACTGCCAGCCCCGGTCCGAGTGCATGGTCGGGGCGGCGCCCTCGGGGATCTTGGACAGCAGCTCGTCGAGCATCCTCGCCTGCTGGGCCATGTCGGGCGTGGTCGATATGTCGCTCGCCACGATCTCCTTGGTGCAGAAGTCCAGCGTCGGGGCCCAGTAGGCCTTACCGCCAGCCACCTTGAACTCGGTGACGTCCGTCCCCAGCTTCTGCCACGGGGCCCCGGCGTCGAAATCCCTCGCGATCACGTTCTCGAACGTTCTGCCGACGACGCCCTTGTACGAGTTGTACCTGTGGTAGGCCGTCTCGCGTCTGATGCCGCAGCGAATCCCCATCTCGCGCATCATCTTGAGCACGGTCTTGTTGGCTATCACGGCCCCCTCTTCCGCCCTGAGGCACATCGCTATCTGCCGGTGCCCG
>CABSZR010000039.1 GCA_902482185.1 uncultured Collinsella sp.
CCTTGCGGTCGATCTCGTCCTTGGGGACCTTCTTGAGCTCAAGCGTAAACGCCATGTTCTCGTACACCGTCATATTGGGGTACAGAGCGTAGCTCTGGAACACCATGGCGATGTCGCGGTCCTTGGGCGCCACGTCGTTGACGCGCTTGCCGTCGATGAGCACATCGCCCGAGGTAATGTCCTCCAGGCCGGCGACCATGCGCATCGTCGTGGACTTACCGCAGCCAGAGGGGCCAACGAGGACGACGAACTCCTGGTCGTGAACGGTGAGGTTGAAGTCCTCTACAGCGAGCACACCGTCCTCGGTAACCTTGAGGTTGTGCTTCTTCTCCTCGGTCTTCTTCTTTTTGCCAAAGAAGCCCTTCTTTTTTGACTCGTTGTTGGGATACACCTTCTGAACATGTTTGAGAACGATCTCGGCCATGTCTCTACCTTTCGATATGCGGCGCCGCGCTGAGGGGCGCCGCAGAAACTTGCAAAACAGTTACGGCATCAGCCCTTGACGGCACCTGCCACCACGCCGTCGATGATGTACTTCTGACAGAGGATGTACATGATAACGATAGGGATAACGACCATCATGATGCAGGCCATCATGGGGCCGAGCTCGACGTGGCCGTAGCCGCCGCGGAAGTACTGGATCAAGATAGGAATGGTCTTGTACTTGGTGGAGTCGAGCGTAAGGTAGGGCAGCAGATAGTCGTTCCAGACCCACATGGTCTCGAGGATGCCGACCGAAAGATAGGTGGGCTTCATGATGGGAAGGACGATCTTAAAGAACACCTGGACCGGGTTGCAGCCATCAATCATGGCCGCCTCCTCGATCTCGAGCGGGATGTTCTTTACAAAACCGGCGAACATAAAGACCGCCAGGCCCGCGCCAAAGCCGAGGTAGATAAAGCAGATGTTGAACGGCGTGTTGAAGCCGATGCGGTCCGCCAAATTGGACAGCGTGAACATGAGCATCTGGAAGGGCACGACCATCGAGAAGACGAACAGGTAATAGAAGAAGTTCGAGATCTTGTTGTTGACACGAACCACATACCAAGCGCACATGGAACAGCACACCAAGATCAGCACGACCGACGTGACCGTGATGATGAGCGAGCACATAAATGCCGAGGCAAAGCCCTGCTCGTTAAGAGCGTGCAAGTAGTTTGCAAGGCCGTTGAACGTCTCGGGCGTGAGCAGATCGAACGCCGTGGTGGTGCTGATTGCGGTCGCTTTCTTAAAGGAATTGAGCGCGATCATAAACACGGGGTAGATCCACGCGAGCGACAGGATCGTAAAGAAAATCGAGAGCGCGCGGTTAATAACCTTATCGCGTTTCATTACTGCTGCACCTCCTTGGACCTCGTGGCCTTAAGCTGAATCATGGAGATGGCTACGACCAGGATGCAGAAGATAACCGCCTTGGCCTGACCAATGCCCTGCCATGCGATACCGGCACGCGAATAGAACGTGTTGTAGATGTTCAGGGCGAGCATCTCGGTGGAGTGCGCGGGGGCGCCGCCGGTGAGGGCGAGGTTCTGGTCGAACAGCTTAAAGCCGTTGGTGATGGACAGGAACAGGCAGATGGTGATGGTCGGCATCAGGTTAGGGATCTTAACCTTCCAAAACGTCTGCCATGCCGTAGCGCCGTCGACCTTGGCGGCCTCGATGTAGTCGGACGGAATGGACTGCAGACCGGCGATGTAGATGATCATCATGTAGCCGACCTGCTGCCACAGGGTCAGGATGATAAGGCCCCAGAAGCCAGCAGCAGAGTTAAGAGCGATGAGCTGGGCGCCCACGTTGGAGAGCAGGCAGTTGATCAGAATCTGCCAAATGTAGCCCAGCACGATGCCGCCGATCAGGTTAGGCATAAAGAAGATCGTACGGAAGATGTTGGTGCCTTTGAGCGCCTTGCGGGTGAGCGCCTGCGCAATGGCCAGGGCGATCACGTTGATGAGCACCGTCGACAGGAAGGCAAACGCCACGGTAAAGAAGAACGACGTGGCAAACTGCGGATCGGACAGCGCGCGCACGTAGTTCGCGATACCGACAAAGTGCGCGTTGTTAATGGTAATAAACTGGCAGAACGAGAGATAGAAGCCCTGGATAAAAGGGATCACGAACCCGATCATAAACGCCAGGCACGTGGGCAGCATAAAGAGCGGCCACCAGCGCTTGAGTGCTTTGCCCATAAAAGGGTCCTTTCAATATGCAGGGGGCGGGCAAACCAACGTCTGCCCGCCCCCTGTCGCTAATCAGATAGCTTGGGCAGCAACTGCTTACTCGGAAGCAGCCTTCTCGGTCTTCCAGCCATCGACGAAGGCGTTCTTGACGCCGTCCCACTTGCTGTTATCGGCAGCGTAGGCAATCAGAGCCTGCTTGAGGTTCTTCTTCCACTCCTCGGAGGGAATGTAGACGAAGTCCCAAGCGACGGTCTTCTTGCCGTCCTTGGCCATGGCAACGGCCTGCTGCGAGAAGACGTTGGTGGTCTCCTTGGCGCTCTTGAACGGAGCGGTCAGGCCCATCTTGTCGGCGATGATGCTGGTCGGGGTGTCAGCGGTGACGCACCAATACATGAAGTCCTCGGTGGCCTTCTGGGCATCCTCGGAAGCCTGGGAGCTCACGCACCAGTAGTTCTCGCCGCCGGAGCACAGGCCCTGGTTCTCCTCGCCGTCGACACCGATGTAGATGGGCATCATGCCAATCTGATCGTCGGTCATGCCGGCCTTGACGAGGTCAGAGTAGGCCCAAGAGCCGTTCTGGTAGAAGACGGCCTTGCCGGTTGCGAACTCGTTGGTGGCGTCGTCGCCGGTCTTGGAAGCAAGCTGCGAAGGATCGCAGGTGGAGTCGGTGATGTACAGGTCGAAGATCTGCTTGTAGTTGTCGAGGAACTCACCCTTGATCTCGTCGTCCTCCTGGTTGTGCTCCTTCTCAAACTCGTAGTAGAGCGGCATGTTGGCAAGGTGGGTGGTGTAGCGCCAGCTGGAGGAGTCGTCCATGCCGGCGGAAGTGAAGGCACCCTCGACACCAAGCTCGTCCTTGCGGGCCTGGATGTCATCGGCACAAGCCTTCAGCTTGTCGAAGGAGTTGATGTCCTCGGCCTTGTAGCCAGCCTTCTCGAGCAGCTGCTTGTTGTAAATAATGCCGAAGCTCTCCTGAACCCAGTCGATGCACACATCCTTGCCGTCGGACTGCAGAGCCAGGGAGTCATCAATGAGCTCACCGCGGAGCTTGGTATCGGACAGGTCGGCGCAGTAATCCTTCCAGTTCTTAAGACCGGTGGGGCCGTTGACCTGGAACAGGGTCGGAGCGGAGCTCTTGGACATCTCGGACTTGAGCTTCTCCTCGTAGGTGTTGGAGGCAGCGGTCACGATCTTGACCTCGACGCCCTTCTCCTTCTTATAGGCCTTGGCGATCTCCTTCCACTCCTTGTCGACCTCGGGCTTGAATTGGAGGAAGTAGACCTCGGCAGCGTCACCAGAAGCAGAGGAGCCGGAGCCGGCGGAGCCACCGCAGCCCACGAGACCCAGACCAAGAACCGCAGCCGCGGAACCAGCAAAGCCCAGGAACTGCCTTCTGCTCATTTCGTTCTTCATTACAATCCACCCTTTCACACCGTGGCGGCACCCTTTGCCGCCGCCTTCGGAGATTGGCTCGGGGACTTTGCCCCTTTTGCTGATTTGTACAATACGCTATTTGGATAGTTGTTTGAACAAGTATTACTAGAGCGGTAGAAAAACTTCGGTGAACGGTAATTTCAACTTGATACTTGACAAGTTTTGTATAAACAATTATTTGTTATCGAATGCAGAGAAAACGCCCGGTCAAGCCGATGTACCGTCGGTTTGACCGGGCGTTTTCTCTTTGAGGCCATGAGTCTCGTCAGGCTGCGAGCTAGCCGGCTATCGCTTGGAATTGACGCGGTAATGGAAGATCTCGGGGTGTGTGCGAGTGTGCGTCACCTCAAACAAGATACCGTCCGAGGTGTACGACTGACTCTCCATGACGGCAACGCAGTTGTATTTGCCGAGGTCAAGATAGCTGCAGTCCTCATCGTTGGCGAGCTCGACACTCACCGTACGACGGCTCGCCATCACTTTGACACCGCGCTTGTGCTCCAGATAGCCGTAAATAGAATCTGCCGCGATCTCGGGAGTCAGGCCCTTGGCGATCGACGCCAAAAAATAGCCATGGTCCACTTGGCGCGCGTTGCCGTTGAGGCTTCGGACACGCACTACGCGAATCAACTCCTCGCCCACCTTAAAGCCCAGGTGACGAGAGAGTTGCTCGGTGCAAACCAGATGTTCGAAAGACTTAACGTCCGTAGATGCAACGGCATTGTTGCGCTTTGCAAACTCGCCAAACGACTCAACCTCTTCGAGTGCGCCCAACATGTCGGTTTCGCCCTTAAGCCAAATAACGCGCACGCCCTTGCCGTGTATGGGCTGCACAAACATCCCGTCGGCCAGCATACCCAAGGCGCGACGGACGGTATTGCGAGTGCATCCGAACTCCGCGGTCAGCTCGGCTTCGGTTGGCAGCATCTCCTGAAACGCATAGGTCCCATTAATGATGCGCGAGCGTATTTCTCGGTAGATTCCTTCGTATATCGCTTTTGGCATTGTTTCACCTCTACATTATTCATTTCCGGCTAGGCACGATAGCATTTCTTAAAGTTGTTTAAACCGAATATCGGTAAAGCGACAGGATTTAACCGTTGACGGTTTCTGTCATGCCCAAATCGGTTTCGCTCAAAACTGCCGGTACGACAATCGTCTGGTCCTCTACAATGAATCCATTGTTTAAACGTTTCCCCACGCGCAACGCGCCTCGATATTCGGAAGGCAGAACATGCTGCAAAAAATCCAACGCTTTGGCGGGGCAATGTTCGCGCCCGCCATGCTGTTTTCTATATCAGGCCTCATGGTCGGCGTCTCCGCTCTCGCAACGACTGCGGACATCGTCGGCGATCTCGCCGTATACGGAACCCCTTGGTACGCTTTTTGGACCATCATCCAGCGCGGCTCGTGGACGGTCTTTAAACGCCTCCCGCTCCTTTTTGCCGTAGCGCTGCCCATCGGTCTTGCCCAAAAACAACCGGCTCGTTGCTGCCTCGAGGCTCTCGTCGCCTATTTTGCCTACTGCTTCTTTTTGAGCGAGATCATTAAGCTGAGCGGAGACAATCTTGGACTTAAGTACCCGTCGTCTTTGACCTCCGCTAGCGGCATCACCATCATCGACGGCATCAAGACACTCGACACCGGCATTATCGGCCCGCTGGCGGTATCGGCAACCGTCGTCGCCATCCATGACCGCTTCTACGATGCCAAGGTTCCCGATTGGCTCGGCACCTTCTCGGGCTCCTCGCTGGTCTACCTCATCAGCTTTTTTGCCGTGTTTGCCCTTGCCGCTATCTCGGCCGCCATCGTGCCCTCCGTATACGCAATGACCGAAACGCTGCGCCATGCACTTACGAGCGTCGGCCCCTTTGGCGTGGGCATCTTTGTGCTTTTGGAGCGAGCGCTCGAGCCCATGGGGCTGCACCACCTGCTCTACATGCCGATTTACTACGACAACCTGGTCATTAACGACGGCATCTACGCCACGTGGAGCAGCTTGCTCCCCATCCTCTCCCATAGCACGCGCCCCCTTAATGAACTTGCGCCGTGGGCCGGTTTTACCGCCACCGGCTGGGTCAAGCTCTTTGGCCTTCCCGCCATCGCGGCAGCATTCTATTTCACCGCCAAACCCGAACGCCGCGCCGGCCTTAAGGTCATCCTTTTGCCCGCCATCGTCGCCTCGGTGGTTTGCGGCGTTACCGAGCCACTCGAGTTTCTCTTTATGTTCACCCACCCCGGGCTCTTTTTGCTCTACGCCGTCTTATCGTCTTGCCTTGCCACAACCATGAATCTCTTTGGCATCGTCGGCATCTTCTCGGGCGGCCTGATTGAGATGGCAGCCTTCAACTTTATTCCGCTCATGCGCACGCATGCCGGTGCCTATCTTTTGGCGCTCGGTATCGGCCTTGCCTTTAGCCTCATCTTTTTTGTTAGTTTTCGAGCACTCATCTTGGTCTATGACCTTAAGACGCCGGGCCGCGAGGATCATGTTGCCAATCGCGCGGCAATCGATCGTTTAACGGAAAGCGGCTTTGCCAAAGAGCAATCTCCCAATGACGAGGTCAATAGTCGATCCGATCAAGATCACGTCCTCGCTGAGCGGGTAATTCAGCTTTTAGGTGGCGTTGGCAATATTGTGGGCGCAACCAACTGCGCCACGCGCCTGCGCGTCGAGGTCGCAGACCCTTCCATCGTTGCAGATAACGCGTCGTTTGTCGCGGTGGGCGCCAAGGGCCTCATCATTACGGACAAGACCGCCCAGGTGGTCATCGGCATCTCCGTTCCCCGCGTTAAAGAGCATTTTGACCAGATCATGGGCCTCGAGCCGGAATTTGTGCCCACCGCCTCGGCCTCCCCCGCCGCCAGCGCAGCCCATAAGCGCGGCGATATTTGCTTCTTCGATATCGACGGAACGCTCGCCTGGCAAGACCCCAGGCTCGCCCAAGACCTTCCCGAAGACGAGCGGGACCTCTCCCCCTACCCCAACGAGGCGGTCTCGCAGGCCATCCGCGAGTTTGTCGCCAACGGCAACATGGCCTTTATCTGCACGGGACGCACCCTGAGCTGCATCCACCCCAAACTTCTTGAGCTGCCCTGGACCGGCATCGTCTGTCTTGCGGGCGGTTACGCCGAGATCAACGGACACGCAATTCGCGATCTGTCGATGACGCCCAGTATGCTGCAGCGTCTTGCCCCCTACCTTGAGCAATCGGGCGAGGCCATCCGCTTTGAGGGCCTCAACGGCGTCGTGCGCATGAGTGCCGATGCCCCCGATGCCCCCGGATACGCGCGCACCCTGGGCGACGCAGTCACGCAGCTGCAACATTACAGTGTCTACAAGATCTTGATGTCTACATCGCTCGCCAACCACATCGCCCAAGATAAGGCACTTGAGCCGCTGCTGTGCTTTAACGAGCTCGAACTCGAGGTAACCGAAATCTCGCCCCGCGAATGCACGAAGCGCGGGGGCATCCAGTCTGTACTCGATGCCCTCGATCCCCACCACGGAACCGTATACGGCATCGGCGACGCCAGCAATGACGTCTCGCTGATGAACGCCGTCGATGTCGGTATCGCCATGGGCAATGCGCCGGACTATCTCAAGGATAAGGCCGATTACGTGACCGACACCGTCGATCACGACGGTGTCGTTGCGGCGCTCGAGCATTTTAGGCTGATTTAGGCGCGCTCCATCAAACGCACGCCCGTTGTCCTAAATCGCCAAAACTGCCGCGCCAAACGCCCTGATGTGGCAATATGTTGTCTGCATATTGCACCAATGCAACCTCAGAAAGAATGCGAGAACCCGTGTCCAGTCCGTTTACCAGCTTTTTAGCCCAGCACTTTGACCAGATTAACGACTATCTGGCCACGTTCTTTGACGGACAGGCGACCTCTGCCGATATCGAGCGCTACCTGTACGCGCCGCTCTCGGCTTTTACGGCCAACGCCGGCAAGCGCCACCGCCCGCTTATCTGCATGCTCGCCGCAACCGCAGTGGGCGGTAGCTTTGAGAGTGCCCGCAGCGCTGCGGCAGCCATCGAACATTTCCAGTCGGGCGCGCTGATCCACGACGACATCGCCGACAACGGACAGCTTCGTCGAGGCAAGCCCTGCATGCACCTTACCGAGGGCACGGGGCTTGCCATCAATTGTGGCGACCTGGCGCTCACCATGGTCACCAAGACGGTTCTCGACGACCCCACGCTGGAGTCCGACGTGAAGCTGCGCGTGCTCCACGAGCTAACCGAGATGATCGTCCGCACCATCGAGGGTCAAGCGCTCGACCTGGGTTGGGTCCGTGACGGGCGCTTTGATATCTCGGTTGATGACTACCTGGACATGGCGACGCACAAGACCGCGTTTTACAGCGGAGCCACGCCGCTTGCCGCCGGAGCCATTATCGGCGGCGGCAGCGATGAGCAAATCGAAGCGCTGCGCGCCTTTGGCCTGCACACGGGCCTTGCCTTTCAGATTCAGGACGACCTGCTCAACCTTGTCGGCGCTAAGGAAGCCGCCAACAAGGACTTCCGCACCGACATCACCGAGGGCAAGCGCACGCTTGTCGCCGTACACGCCCTCTCTGATGAGCGCCACCACGACGAGGTCGAGGCGATTCTTTCCTCGGGTACCGATGATCCCGCGCAGCTCGCACGCGCCGTGGAGATCTTTCAGGAAACCGGCTCCATCGATTACGTCCACACTTACGCGCTCGACCTGACCGCTAAGGCCAAAGCGGCCATCGAGAACGTTGAGCTTGATCCGCACGCACGCGAGCTGTTCCTCTCCATGGCAGATTTCTTTGTGGAGCGCCTTAACTAACGGGGGTTATAAAACCTGTCAGCAGCGTATTTAGGCACAACTTGCTACACTGTTGAGTGCATGTTTATGCATCCCTTTGCGTTGTCTATCCGACAGACGCTCAAATAGTACGAATGGTACGCCGAAAGGGGTTCGTTCATGGAACCTATTACAACGGGCATGCAAGGAGCAGCCGTCGAGGACGTGCAGTCTCGTCTCCTGCAGCTCGGCTACACGATTGATGCCGCCGAAGTCACCGACAAGTACTTTGGAGCCACCACTGAGCAGGCCGTCAGCACCTTCAGGCTCGACAGCGGCCTTGCTGCCGGTCATGCCGTCGATATCCCCTGTTGGAGCGCCCTTGTAGACGCTTCGTATAAGCTGGGCGACCGCACCCTCTATCTGCGCATGCCCAATTTCCATGGCGCCGATGTGCAGGCCCTGCAGCGCGCTCTCAACGTTTTGGGCTTTGCCTGTGGCGAAGACGACGGCTACTTTGGTCCGCATACCGAGGCCGCCCTGCAGCAGTTCCAGGAAAATGTCGGCCTGTTTGCCGACGGCATGGCCTTCCAGGACACCTACGCCTACATCAACCGCCTGCACCATGTGTGGGAGGGCAAGCCCTCGGTCACCGAAGCCGAGTCCCGCATCGGTTTTGCTCGCGCCGCCAACGTGCTCGAGCGCTTTCAGATTGCCGTTATCGGCGAGGACCCCATCGCACGCAGTGTTGCGTCGCGTATGTGGAATATCGCCACGGCAACGACCGACAACAGCGGCATGATGCTCTGCGACTCCGAGGTCCCAACCGACGTTGACCTGGTGCTCGAGATCGCAAGCGACGAGCTGCCCGCCGACGCCGCACCGCGCGCCACGATTGCCCTCGCCGAGTGCCACAACCTGGCCCAGCGCATCCGCACCGCCAATGTCGCCGCACAGCAGAAGCCGGCACGCATTCGCATTGAGCTCACGGGCATGACG
>CABSZR010000040.1 GCA_902482185.1 uncultured Collinsella sp.
CGCTTATGCGTCCCAAGGCCCCGCGTGCCGGCTCGCGCATCTTGCTTGAGCGCATCGGCTTTATCTGGCGCCGCATGGGCTTTTTGAACAAGGTGGCAGCACGTAACCTGTTCCGCTACAAAAAGCGCGCCTTTATGACCATCTTCGGTATCGCGGGTTGCACCGCGCTTGTGATCTGCGGTATGGGTATTCGCGACACGTCGGTCGCGCTTTCGCCCAAGCAGTATGGGCATATCACGCGCTATGACTTGCTGGCGGTTGCCAATCCCGACGATTTTTCGCAGACGTGCGCGGCATTGGATGAGCGCAGCGCGGCCAAGGATTCTAACGTGACGGTGTCTTCGACGCTGCCAATCATGACCGACAACGTCACCTTTACATTTGGCGGAAAGAGCGAGACCGTGCAGCTGATCGTGGTGCCCGATGACCGCACGAACGACCTGGACGACTACGTGCGTCTCGAGGATGAGTCCAAAGAGCCGCTGTCTTTGCGTGACGGAGACGTGTATC
The DNA here is from genome assembly GCA_902482185.1 of uncultured Collinsella sp. Taxonomy (GTDB): domain Bacteria; phylum Actinomycetota; class Coriobacteriia; order Coriobacteriales; family Coriobacteriaceae; genus Collinsella. The sequence goes on from CABSZR010000040.1 coordinate 511, forward strand.
TGAGCAAGAGTTCACAGCTGGTTCTCGGGATTCAGCCGGGCGACACGGCGCAGGTCCAAGATTCGTCGCTCAACGTCGCCAAGGTCAAAGTCAGCGACATTTCGCTTAACTATCTGGGCAACACGCTTTACATGACGCAGGGCACCTATGAGCGCACGTTCGGCCGAAGCGCGCGTCTTAACGGCATCTTTGCACTGCTCAAGGGTTCGTCGGCCGACCAGATTGCGTTTAGCAAGAATCTTAAGAGTGACGGTTGGCTTACGATTTCGAGTACGGCCGAGCATTGGGAAAACTATGAGGCGAACTTTACGATTATCAATTCGGTCGTGGTGCTCGTGACCTTTATGGCGGCGTGCCTGTCGTTTGTGGTGGTGTTTACGCTGTCCAACACCAACATTTCGGAGCGCGAGCGCGAGCTGGCGACCATCAAGGTGCTGGGCTTCCGCCGTGGCGAGGTACACCACTACGTCAACAAGGAGACGTTGATCCTCACGGCAATCGGCGCTGCGCTGGGCGTGCCGCTAGGTGGCTTGCTGGCCAAGAGCTTTACCTACATTTTGCAGATGCCGTCGCTGTACTTTGACGTCGAGGTCGAGCCGCTAAGCTACGTGCTCGCCGTGGTGCTTTCCTTTGGCTTTACGTTTATCGTCAACCTCGCCACCAATCGTACCCTCAACAAGATCGACATGGTCGGCGCCCTCAAAAGCGCCGAGTAACCTGCCAAAAAGGGACAGGTTTATTTTGACAGGTTTTATCTGGGCAAACGCCGCATCTATTGCTTGCGATGCTTCCATTGTTTGCGGCACCAACGCATGAGTGCTTTTACGACCGGGATGGTGATGAGGATTACCCAGGCGGGATGGGGTTGTTCCAGGCAGAGCCACATGTAGAGGAACCATGCCTCGGCACTGACTGAATAGACGACATCGATCAGCTTAGATAAGTGGCGTTGGTCGATAAAGTCGCCAAGCGCGTAATAGACGGGAATCAAAAAGACGAGGAAGAGTCCCGTAGCCCATGTGCCGTAGACAATGCCGAGCACCAGATAGGCGAGGGCGACAAGCGCGGGGAAGGGGAATTTGTTCCATGTACGTCCGACCTTGGTGTGGAAATGCTTGCCATGATGGTCGAGCTTGTCGTATGCTTCCTTCCAGCTGGAAAACGTCTCGCCGTCGATGGTGACGGTGCCGTCGTCATTGATATGCACACTATGTCCATCGTCCTCAAGCGTATCGATATGCAATCCGCCCGGCCCCACATGGACCTCTTCACCCTTGCGCTCGTTAGCTACATGAATGCCACTCCAGCCAACATGAACCTCTTTGCCTTTGTTGGGATCAATAACGTGGATGCCGCGCGCGAGGGAAATATCGACAAGCGGCTTATCGCTGCAATCAGCGTGCTCAGCAGAAGCCTCAGCCTCTTCAGCCTTATCTGAAGCTTTGGTGCCGGCGTTGCTGTTCTGAGCCTCATCATCAGCGCTAGCCATCGCCTCCCCATACAGCAGCTCATCCAGCGACACGCCATACAGCGCGGCGAGCGCAATAAGGTTATCGGTATCGGGCGAGGATTCGCTGCGCTCCCATTTACTGACAGCCTGACGACTCACACCCAGCTGGGCGGCAAGCGCCTCCTGAGAAAGCCCGGCAGCCTTGCGGCGATCAACGAGCCGCTGCGCCATCGCAAGATCCATGACAGTTCCTTTCATATGGTGACCGTAATCGAATGAGCCGAGTATGCCGAGAACAACCGGTAGCGACCACCATTTCTAGTTAGAATCTGCCCCAACCCTACCGCAACTACCGGTAGCAACCCCTAACGACCAGCCATTTCAGGACAAATGTCAGTGCAAGTAGCAGCCAAGAGCCCCGGGTCAAAAGTTGCGGTGGAATAGTTCTTAGATTCAGCCATTTGCGGGCTAAGCCCTGGGGGCTCCGATGGGGGCGGTTCCAGCCGAGGCTATTCGTCGCCGAAGCTGATGCCCAGCGCCTTGGCCTCGCGCACCAGATCACTCTGGGGGTCGACAAACTTGAGCTTGCCGGCGACATCCTCGAGCGGTATGTGGCACATTTTGCCGTCGCGCAGGGCAATCATGTAGCCAAACTCGCCGCGTAGGCAGCCAAGTGCCGCCTCGACGCCGCACTGGGTCGCAAAGATGCGGTCCTGAGCGTCGGGTTGGCCGCCGCGTTGCGTGTGGCCGGGGATGGCGACGCGGGTCTCGCGACCAGTCTTGGCTTCGATCTCCTTGGCGATGTCGTACACGATTGACGGGCTCGTGCGCTCGGCGAGCTTCTTCTTGTACTCCTTCTTGGACAGCGCCGCGTCCTCCTTGGAGATAGCGCCCTCGGCGACGGCTACAATCGTAAAGCGGCTGCCGGTCTCCATGCGATGCTCGATGGTCTTGATGACGTTATCCATGTCGTAGGGGATCTCGGGGATCAGGATGACGTCCGCACCGCCTGCGACGCCGGCGTACAGCGGGATCCAGCCAACCTTGTGGCCCATGATCTCGATAACGAACACGCGCCCATGGCTCGAAGCGGTGGTGTGGATGTCGTCGATGCACTTGGTGGCGACGTCGATGGCGCTCGTAAAGCCAAACGTCATCTCGGTGCCCCAGGTGTCGTTATCGATGGTCTTGGGCAGGGCGATAACGTTGAGGCCCTCTTCGCGCAGGCGGTTGGCGGTCTTGGTGGAGCCGTTGCCGCCCAGCATAAACAGGCAGTCGAGCTGCAGCTTATGATAGGTGTGGACCATTGCGGGTACCTTCTCGACACCATCGGCTTCGGGGGTATCCAGGCGCTTGAACGGCGTGCGGCTCGTGCCCAGGATGGTGCCGCCGCGGGTGAGAATGCCGCTAAAATCGGCGGGCGTCATGACGCGGAACCTGCTGTAGATAAGGCCCTGATAGCCGTCCTCAAAGCCATAAATCTCGATAGGCTCTTCGCTATTGGTCATAAGCGTTTTGACAATGCCGCGCATGGTGGCGTTGAGCGCCTGGCAGTCGCCGCCACTAGTAAGAAGACCGATTCTAAGCATGGTGAATCCTTCCGGGCAAGTTATAACATGCGCATAAGTTTACCCCCGCACACTGTTGATACGGGGGTAAAACGTGTTAGCTCAAATGTATGGAAATGTAAGCAACGTCAGGCCAGCGTAAGGACGACGGTGCCAGCTCCTTACAGCGCGAAGGCATCGATGTCGCCCCAGTGGCGGCGCAGCGTGATGGCGGCAGCGGGCTCGGTATTGTCAAAGACGACCGACCATTGCGTATTGCTGGTGATGTCTTCCGGATTGGGCTCTTGCGCCGCAGCGCGTAGGGCCTTCCAAGCGACTGCCTCGTTCTGGGCACCGACATGGGCGTCAAGGACATCGGTGATTGCGACGGCGCGCTCTTTACCATGGCCCAGCTCGCCATTCTTTTGGTTGGGCAGCACTTCGTCGCCATAGCAGGCATAGAAGTTCGTAACCTGGCGTACAGGAGTCGCTTTGAAAGCGCGGTCCGGATCGCGCGGATCCCACTCTACTACGCGCGCGTCACCGGCGGCGTCGTTGATAAAGAAGTGGTAATCGCGTCCTGCCATAGCGTGCATGTCGTAGGCGGAAAGCAGGTCGACAGCTTCTTGCGTGGTGGCGGCACGGTCGAGCACCAGGCGGATGGCGAGCGAGGTATTGATGGCGGGGCGTTGCGTGTCCTGGTCACAGGGCTTGGAATCCAGGGTGAGTACGGCAATGGACACGCCGCATTCGTTAACACCGTCGAGCTGGGCAAACGGGCCCATCAACGCCGCGGCGCGTCCGGTGATGGAGTCAAGCGGAGTGTTGGCGCCCAGGTTATTGAGGGCGGCAAACCCGATGGAAGCATAGCCGCCGCGTGGGTGATTGCGCACCAGCAGCGCCGAGGTGTCGTCCTTAAAGTCGTAATTGCGACCGGTGCGCACGCGGCCTTCGGCATCTACGGCGACAAAAGCGCTGCAGGCAAACTGGGGCGCCTGGACATGTGCCGGCACACCGGGCAGCACCTGCGCCACCACGGCATCGATGTAGGCCTGGTCGTCGCGCACGCCAGCGGCGATGATGCGATCAAGATCGTAGTCGTAGGCGATGTCGATTGCGTACAGGTCATAGCCATCCGCGTAGCCGGTCAAGCGTTTGAGCGACGCGGCGGACTTGATTTGCTTGTGATAAACGATACCGGTGGCAGCGGCAAGGCCGACGGCGACTCCCGCGACACCGCAGGCGATGGCAATGTTACGTGGCTTCATGACGGCTCCTCTCGTCCTGTTAGCGCAATTGTCGCAAAAGGAGCGCGGGCATGATGGCTCAACTTGGTGAGTGGCGCGGAATTAAGCACGGAATGAAGAGTGCGGCGCTGGCGTGGCGGGGTATGCTGGAGGGGACCATCAACCCAGCGAAAGGGGAGAGCATGACGGATCAGGAAGCGCCCGAGCGCGTGCACGTGACGGCCGACGATATCGAGGCTGCCAACGACCTTATCGACTTTATCGAGGCATGCCCCAGCATGTTCCATACGGCGGCGACCATTATGGCCGAGCTCGACGAGGCGGGCTTTACCTACCTGCCCGAGAATGCGGCGTGGGACATCGAGCCGGGCGGGCGTTATTACACGCAGCGCAACACCTCGAGCGTTGTTGCCTTTAAGGTGGGCGAGGACCTGGCCGCGACGTGGGGCGAGGACGGCGTTGCCGGCGACTATCATTTTCAGCTCACGGCGTCGCACAGCGATTCGCCGACGTTTAAGGTCAAGGCCGTGCCCGAACTTGACGGTGCGGGCGAGACGCTGCGTCTGAACATCGAGGCCTACGGCGGCATGATCGACTACACTTGGTTCGATCGCCCGCTGGCGCTCGCGGGCCGCGTGCTGGTGCGCGAGGGCGACCGTATTGAGAGCCGCCTGCTTGCCACCGAGCGCGAGGTTGCCATTATCCCGAGCCTTGCTATCCACATGAACCGCGGCGTTAACGAGGGCTTTGCGCCTAATCGTGCTGTCGACCTGTGCCCGCTCATCAGCGCCGGTGACCTTAAGCAGGGCGACTTTGATGCTCTGATCGCCGACGAACTGGACGTTGAGCCCGAGCAAATTTTGGGCCGCGATCTGTTCCTGGTCAATCGTCAGGATGCGCGCATTTGGGGCTGGGCCGATGAGTTTATCTCGACGCCCAAGCTCGACGACCTGGTCTGCGCCTACACCTCGCTGCAGGCATTTTTGGGTGCCGAGAATGTGCATGACATCTCGGTCTTCTGCTGCTTTGATAACGAGGAGGTTGGCTCCGAGACCAAGCAGGGCGCCATGTCGACGTTCTTGGCCGACGCGCTGCGCCGCATTAACGGATCGCTGGGCTTTGACGACGAGTCGTACCATCGCGCACTTGCCGCCTCGATGCTTGTAAGCTGCGACAATGCACATGCCGTGCACCCCAACCACGCCGAGAAGTGCGATGCTCGCAATCAGGTTGTGCTTAACGGCGGCATCGTCATCAAGGAAGCCGCCAACCAGCACTACTGCACCGATGCCTTTAGCCGCGCGGTGTTCCAGGCCATCTGCGATGACGCCGATGTGCCCACGCAGGCCTTCGCCAACAAGAGCGACATGGCCGGCGGCTCCACGCTCGGCAATCTGTCCAACATGCAGGCGAGCATGCACGCCGTGGACGTGGGCCTGCCGCAGCTTGCCATGCACTCGAGCTACGAGACCGGCGGCGTGCGCGACGTGATGTACGCCATCCGCGCCCTCACCGCCTTCTACGAGCGCGACCTAACCATCAACGGTGCCGAAAGCGTGGAGCTCTAAAATCGACCAAAATGAGATAACAATCTTGGCAGGTTCTGTCTGGGCAAATGCCAGTGGCATTGCAAGCCGATAGGGCTCTAAAACGCCGCAGGTCGAATAAAAGTCAGTGAGAGCCCGCCGTTTGAGCCAAGGTGCCGTGAAATGAAAAGGCGCTGACCTTCTGGTCGCGCCTTTGAAATTGAACGGCAGATTGGCCAAACGGCGGGCTCGCAGCGTCGAGGGGTTCCGGCGTTTGGTAAAACGCCGGAACAACCTAATGCTCGATCCAGCAGCGAAGCGTCTCGCCAGCTTGCAGGTGACGCAGATTCTCCGCGGCGATGTCGACCACGTTATTGAGCGTGGCGGCTAGGTGGAACCAGCCGGAGACGTGTGGCGTGATGAGCATGTTGGGTGCATCCCACAGGGGGCTTGTCGCAGGCAGTGGCTCGGGATCGGTGACGTCGACCGCGGCGCCGGCGAGATGTCCCGACTCCAGAGCGGCAACCAAATCGTCGGCAACCACAAGATCGCCTCGACCGCCGTTGGCAAAGAACGCGCCCGGCTTCATCGCGGCGAAGAACTCGGCGTTCGCCAGGCCGCGGGTCTCGGGTGTGCTCGGCATAAAGGATGCGACGATGTCTGCCTCTGCCAGGCACTCAGGTAGGGCGTCCATGCCGTCCATGTTCTCAAACACAATGGGGTAGACGAGTGGATGGCGCTTGATGCCGCGGACGTGCGCGCCCATGTTGCGGCAGAGCGTGGCAAAGTGGCCGCCGATATCGCCCGCGCCCAGCACCAGCACGTTGGCGTTTTTGAGCGAGGTAACCGGGCCTAAATCCTCCCAGCGATGCTCGCGCTGCAAGTCGTGATAGCCGGGCAGGCGCTTCATCATGGAAAGAACCATGGCAAACATATGCTCGCTCACGGCCTGACCGTAGGCGCCGATTGAGCAAGACAGCTTGGCTTCAGCCGGCACGGTGCCGGCGGCAAGGTAGTCGTCATAGCCGGCGGTCTGCAATTGCAACAGCTGGAGATGCTCGCATGCCGTGAGCATGTCGGGGTCGATGTTGCCCAGGATCACGTCGACATCGGCGACCTGCTCGCGCGTGGCGGCGTCGGAGCTCGTGTAGATAAAGTCCTCGCCCGGAGCGCTCGACTCAAGAATTGCGCGATGGCGGTCGTTGACGGGCAACAAAACCAGGATGTTCACAAACAGTCCTCTCCGCTCAACCTGCCAAAAAGGGACAGGTTTGTTTTGGCAGGTTTTATCAGGAAAAACGTTCAAATAAAACGCCGGATGCAAGACGAGCGTGCCCGTCAGCATCCGGCGTCCGCACGGCTACCAGCTCAGCAGCTCGTAGCCATCCTCGGTCACTACGAGCTGTACCTCGCATTGGGCCGAATCGCTACCGTCCTTGGTGCGCACGCACCAGCCGTCGCCCTTGCTGATCTTGATGTCGGGCGCTCCGGCGTTGACCATGGGCTCGATGGTAAAGACCATGCCCGGAGCCATGATGGTGTCCACATCGGGCGCCTCGGTGGTAAAGCCCACAAACGGGTCCTCGTGGAATTCCTTACCGATGCCGTGTCCGCCGTACTCGCGCACCACGCTAAAGCCGGCGCCCTCGACCGTCTTTTGCACGGCCTCGGCCATAACGGACAGCGGCAGCCACGGCTTGACGGCCGCCAGACCCGCCTCCACGCTGGCGCGGGTGACGTCGACCAGGCGCTGGCGCTCGGCAGAGACCTCGCCGATGCAGAACATGCGGCTCGAGTCGCTAAAGTAGCCGTCAAGAATCGTGGAGCAGTCGACGTTGATGATGTCGCCCTCGTGCAGCACGTCCGTATCGCAGGGGATGCCGTGGCAGACCACGTCGTTGATCGAGGTGCACACACTCTTGGGGTAGCCCTCGTAGTTGAGGTCGGCCGGCGTGCCACCGTGCTCGACGGTGTAGTCGTAGATCATCTGGTCGATCTGGTTGGTGGTCATGCCCGCGGCGATGTGCTCACCTACGTAGTCGAGTACGCCCACGTTGATGGCTGCCGAGCGTTTGATGCCCTCGATATCGGCGGGCGTCTTGTAGAGCGTACGGGGCAGAACCTCCCAGCCCTCCTCCCACAGGCGCTCGAGGCGCTCGTCGAAGGCGCTGTGGCATTTCTTGTACTTCTTGCCGCTGCCGCACCAGCAAGCGTCGTTGCGGCCAGGCACGGGTCCTTTGTCATACATGGCTAACTTCCTTTCATCCGCAGCTAGTATAGCCCACCCACGCGTCCATAAAAGTTGCGGTGATATAGTTCCGATTTAAGCGGTTTAACAGCATAAATAGGAACTATATCACCGCAACTGATGGAGCGGGATGGCTGACACTAGCTGCTGCGTGGTTTTGCTAGTAGCTCACCTGGCAGGGAATGCCGAGGGCGCGCACGCGTGCGGCAATGGCGTCGAGTACCTCAGGTGCTGCTTTGGCAAGGCCAGCGACCGGCGTCTCGCGTGCGACGGTGTAGATGGTCGCCTCCTGCGGGCGAATGCGCTCGAGCGCCGCGAGCCAAGGACCAACGTACTCCTCACCGGTGTTGTCGATGAGCCTGCCCTGATACTCGCCGGTCAAAAAGATCGTCTGGATAATGACATGACCGTCAAAGCTTGCGAACGTCTCGATCTGGTGCTCCACATCGTAGGGGCCAACAGGCTGGTCGAGCAGCTGGATAAACGCCGGGTCGACGGTATCGAGCTTGAGGATATTGTCGTCGACCATCATGAGCGCATCGTGCACCTGGGGACGGTCGGCGCGCGTGCCGTTGGAAAGCACGGCAATCTTGGTGTTTGGGGCCAGCTGGTTGCGAAGCGCGACGGCACCGGCGATGGTCTGCGGAAACTCCGGCGCGGCGGTGGGCTCGCCATTGCCGGCAAACGTGATTACATCGGGCAGCTCACCCTCGATTGCCATCCCGTGCAGCTTGGCCTCGAGTGCGTCGAGCACCACGGCAGCCGTGTTATACGGCTCGTGGCAGGGGCGCTCGGCGTTGAGGCCGTTCTCGCAGTAGATGCAGTCGAACGTGCAGATTTTGCCGCT
>CABSZR010000041.1 GCA_902482185.1 uncultured Collinsella sp.
CCTACAACCCCACACTGGTCCGCGTGTTCCGGGAGCAACTGAATCTATCGGACGATCAGGTTATCGTCCCGCGCGATCCGCAGATCATGGTCGCGCGCGGTGCCGCCCTGTCGCTGACCGACATGTTCGCATCGTCCCAACCGATCGACCTTCCCGACGCTTTTGTCCGGCTGGATAAGCTCGAGACGGTCGCGCCCGCAAGCGGGGAGGGACGTCTTGCCCAGCCCTTTTTTGCCACACCTGCCGAGCAGGCGGATTTTACGGCACGCCATGGCAAAGAGACGCCGGCAAAGGGTCCGGATGCGTATGCGCCCGGAGAGACGGTGCGTGTGGCGCTCGGTATCGATTCGGGGAGCACGACGACCAAGTTCGCCCTGGTCGATGAGGCGGGTGAGCTTGTCGATTCGTTCTACGCGTCTAATAACGGCAGACCGCTCGACGTCGCCCAACAGGGTCTTGTCAGCTTGAAGAACCGCTGGGAGACAGCGGGAGTCACGCTTGCGATCGATGCCGTGGGCACCACGGGATACGGCGAGGAGCTTTTCGCGCGCGCGTTCCACGCCGACTACCATACGGTCGAGACGGTCGCGCACGCCCGCGCCGCGTGCGCATGCGTTCCAGATGCGACCTTCGTGCTCGACATCGGCGGACAGGATATGAAGGCCATCTGGCTCAACCACGGCGTGCTGACCGATATCGTCGTCAACGAGGCGTGCTCTGCGGGCTGCGGCTCGTTCCTCGAGGGTTTTGCCAAAAACCTCGGAATAGCCGTTGAGGATATCGCGACCGAGGCATTTTCGTCCAAAGCCCCCGCCGTTCTCGGCAGCCGCTGCACGGTGTTCATGAACAGCAGCGTCGTTTCCGAGCAGCGGCGCGGTAAGGGTCCGGGCGACATCATGGCCGGTCTCTGCCGTTCGATTATCGAGAACGTGTTCACCAAGGTCATTCGCGTTTCAAATCTCAACCGTCTGGGCGACAAAGTCGTCGTCCAGGGCGGCACGTTCCGAAACGACGCGGTGCTGCGCGCATTCGAGCAGTATCTGGGCAAACCCGTCACGCGTGCGCCCCACCCGGGGCTGATGGGCGCTATCGGTATCGCCCTGCTCGCGCGCGAGGAATGCCGCAAGGGCGACGCCGGCACGTCGTTTATCGGGCTCGATGCCGTGGAGCGCTTCGAGCATCGCGAGTTCGGCGGCGTTACCTGCCGTCGGTGCAACAACCGCTGCCAGCGCGCGGTCGTGGCATTTGGCGACGGCTCGCTTTACGTCACGGGCAATCGCTGCCCGCGCGGCGGCGCCATCTCATGGGATGAGCTCGTGCGCGAGGTTCCCGCGGCGGAGGAGCTGCGTCCGCAGGGTGCTTGCGAGGCACAGGCACCCGGCACGGGGCGCGACCGGACCGCGGCTGCCCCCAATCTCTTTGTCGACCGCGAGAAGCTGCTGTTCGAGTCGTGCCCCACGGTTCCCGTCTGCGGGGGGCGCGATGTCACGATCGGCATTCCCCGTGTGCTCGAGTTCTGGGACACCATGCCGTTCTGGTCGACGTTCTTCAGCACGCTCGGCTTTAAGGTGCGCGTCTCGGGACGCAGCACCAAGGCGATGTACGAGCGCGGTCTGGCGCACGTCACATCCGACACCGTGTGCTTCCCGGCCAAGCTCGTCCACGGGCACATCCGCAATCTCGTCGACGCCGGCGTCGACCGCATCTTCATGCCCATCATCACGACGGTGCCCACCGAAAACACCGCCTCTACCAGCGAGTGGATGTGCGCCGTCGTAAAGGGATACCCCTACGTGATGCGCAATTCCGATAACCCGGAGGAGCGTTTCGGCGTTCCGTTCGATACGCCGCTGTTCCACTGGTACGACGAGGGCGACCGAAACCGCCAGCTCAAGGCGTGGTGCAAGGAGACCTTCGATATCGATGCCGACCTGGTTGCCAAGGCGACCGAGCAGGCGGACCGCGCGCAGCAGACGTTTGAGAACCAGCTGCAGCTGCGCGGCAGGCAGGTGCTCGAGAACGTGCGCGAGGACGGCGGCTACGCGGTGGTGATCGCTTCGCGCCCGTACCACAACGACCCGCTGGTCAACCACGGGCTGCCCAAGCTCTTCTCTGAGCGCGGCATCCCCGTGCTGACGCCCGATGCGGTGCCGGGGGTCTGCAACGTCGATCTTTCCAACAGCCGCATCGACATCGTGAACAACTACCATGCGCGCATGCTGTCGTGCGCGGTCATCGTCGCATCGACGCCCGAGCTCGAGCTCGTGCAGATGGGCAGCTTCGGCTGCGGCCACGATGCGTATCTCACCGACGAGATCGCGCGCATGATGGGCGAGATGGGCTCCAAGGTTCCGATGATGATCAAGCTCGATGAGAGCGACGTCGCCGGTCCCATGGGCATTCGCGTGCGTTCGTTTATCGAGTCGGTCAACCGTCGTCGCGCGGAGGAGCGTGCCGAGGGCGCCCGGGTGCACGCGGTCCATCCGCTCGACGACCCGTATAAGGTCAAGTACACCAAGCGCGACCGGCACGACAAGATCGCGCTGGTCCCCAACACCTCCCATGCGTTCTGCAGGCTCATGACCGCGGCGATGCGCAATCAGGGCGTGCGCGCCGAGGCCCTTGATATCGGGCGCGAGGATGCCATCCGCCTGGGCAAACGCTATGTGCACAACGACATCTGCTTCCCCGCGCAAATCGTGATCGGCGAGGCGCTCGCGGCACTCGAGAGCGGTAAGTACGACCCGCACGACGTCGCCGTGGTGACTGGCAAGTATATCGGCGACTGCCGCCTGACGCACTACATGCCCCTGCTGCGCCGCGCGCTCGACGACGCGGGATACGACTATGTCCCGGTGCTCACCAACGACGACGTCGATGCCCACAATGCGCATCCGGGCTTCAAGCTCGGCCTTGGCCCGAGCATCCAGATCGCCTACGGTCTTCCCATGATCGATGCCCTCGAGGCCATGCTTAGGCGCATCCGTCCCTACGAGCTCGAGAAGGGCGCGGCGGACGCTGCGTTCGACCGCGCGCTCGATGAGGTTATCGAGGGCATGGAGCGCTCCGGGCTGAGAGGCCAGGCGACGGGCTTCAAACGCGCGCTTGCGATCATGGACGCCGTTCCGTACGACCGCTCGAACCCGCATCCGACCGTTCTCATCGTGGGCGAGTACCTGCTCAATTTCCATCTCGGCGCCAACCACGAGATCGAGCGCTACCTCGAGGACAACGGGCTCGAGGTCATCGAGGCGCGCATGACCGACGTGATCCGCAAGACCTATTTCTACAAGCATGCGCAGTCGCGCGAGTTCCACGTCGACCTGTCGCTGCCCGAAAAGGCCTGGTACGCCACGGCGGACAACCTGTTCGAGCTCGCGCACGACCGTTGCGACCGCCTGGGCGCGGCGAGCCCGCTCTACGAGCCGCCGACGCGCATGCCCGAGCTCGTGCGCGCGAGCGATAAGATCCTGCACCATACGTTCGATGCGGGCGAGGGCGTGCTGATTCCGGCGGAGATTCTCGAGCACGCCAAGCGCGGCTGCCGCAACTTCGTGATCCTGCAGCCGTTCGGGTGTCTGCCCAACCATGTCGTGGGGCGCGGGCTCATCCATGCGCTCAAGGAGCAGTATCCCACGGCGCAGTTCCTGCCGCTCGACTACGATCCCGACGTGAGCTTCGCCAACGTGGAGAACCGTCTTCAGATGCTCATCATGAACGCCAAGGCGCAGGGGTGCGGTGAGGCGCATGGCGAGACCGCGTAAGGACGCCGATGCGCCCGATGCACGCACCCGTATCATCGAGGCGTTTTGGGAGCTCATCGAGAACAACAGCATCTTCGAGCTGTCGGTTGGCGAGGTGACCCGCGCCGCCCGGTGCAATCGCGGAACGTTTTACTACTATTTTCACGATTTCGATGAACTCGTCGCCATCGCCATAGCCCAGCTGCTGCAGGATAACGAGCTCATCACCGATGCCCTCTGGCATTTTTCGAGCGAGGGCGACCTTTCGGCGTTCGAACGGCGCGACGTCCGCTGCCTGCTGCGGCGCATCGTCATCACCATGAGGGCGGGTGCCGCCGAGCAGGTCGTGCAGGGCATCCATACGATCATCATCGACCGCGTGAGAGAGATCGTCCACCCCGACGGAGAAGAGCTCAAGGCGGATTCGAGCTTTGCGGTGGGCTTTCTGGTCTCGGGCATCATGGGCTTTGTGATGGCGGTCGGCTTTGCCCGGGAGGGCGGCGAGGAGATAGACCTCGAGCAGCTGGGGGACAGCGCGTGCGCGTACCTGAGGGCGGTCGCCATGCAGACGGTGGAAACGGTCGCGCAAGTCGAGGGCGTCGATACATCCGAGCTGCTCGAACGCGTCTCCAAGGAGGCCGATGCCTATCGCGCATCGCGTGCGACGAGTCCCGACGTGGTGAAAGACGCCTAGGGTTTCTCTTGCGGGGCGCCTGTCGCGCATCGCGCGGTGAGTCCCGCGATGCGGTCATAACCTGCATTCATGTGAGCCGGGTTTATAGATATTCCTCCAGCTGTTAACATAGACAACCTGTGGGTAAAGAGACAAAAGCGCCGCCGACGGGCGGGCGTTTTGATTTCGATGAACTCATGTAAGGAAACGAGCATGTTAGATAGATTTACCGATCGTGCGCGCAAGGTCATGTCCATGGCCAAACAGGAGGCGCTCGATCTTCATTCAAATAAGGTGGGCACCGAGCACCTGCTGCTCGCGCTTGCCAAGGAGGACGAGGGCATTGCCGCCGAGGCACTGCGTTCGCTCGACATCTCCTACGATGACATCATGGATACTCTCAAAGAGGTCCAGACCACGGTTCCCGAGCCCAGTGAGGAGACCGAGGCGGCCAAGCTCGCCTTTACGCCGCTCGTCATTAGCGTGATGGAGCGTTCATTCCGCGTGGCGCGTGAGAACAACCAGACCTACGTGTCGACCGAGCACTTGCTGATCGGCATCGTCGAAGAGGGCAACGGCATGGCCATGGACATCCTCATGCGCCTAGGTGTGTCGTCCGCCTCCATCAAAAAGGCTATCGAGAAACTCACCGCCAAGGACCAGGACAAGAAGCGTCCGCTCGCCGGCGCCGGTGCCGGGCGTCCCGGTGCGGGCCTGCCGTTCTTTAGCGGCTCGGACGCGTCGCAGCAAAAGGGGAGCGGCACCGACACGCTTAAGCAGTTCGCCACCAACCTCACGCAGAAGGCGCGCGATGGCGAGCTCGACCCTGTAATTGGTCGCGAAAAGGAAGTCCAGCGTATGATGGAGATCCTTTCGCGCCGCACCAAGAACAACCCGCTTATCCTGGGCGATCCCGGCGTGGGCAAGACGGCCATCGTCGAGGGCCTGGCGCAGCAGATCGCTGCCGGCAACGTGCCCGAGAACCTCATGAACCAGAACATCTGGACGCTCGACCTGCCGGGCCTCGTTGCGGGCGCCAAGTATCGCGGTGAGTTTGAGGAGCGCCTCAAGAACGTGATCCAGGAGGCCACCGAAGCCGATGACGTCATCCTGTTTATCGACGAGATGCACACCATCATCGGTGCCGGTTCTGCCGAGGGCTCCATCGACGCGAGCTCCATGCTCAAGCCCGTGCTTGCGCGCGGTGCCTTCCAGATTATCGGCGCCACCACGGCCGAGGAATTCCGTAAGTACCTCACCAAGGATCCGGCCTTTGAGCGTCGCTTCCAGACCATCGATGTCGAGGAGCCGAGCGTCGAGGACACGGTCAAGATCCTGACCGCGCTCAAGCCGCGCTACGAGGAGCACCACCATGTGCGCTATACGCAGGGTGCTATCGAGGCCGCCGCGAACCTTTCCAACCGCTACATCCAGGATCGCTTCCTGCCCGATAAGGCCATCGACCTCATTGACGAGGCCGGTGCCCGCGCTCGCATCGCCGCGAATCGCGCGCCCGAGCCGGTGCGTGAGGCCGAGCATCGCGTGGAGGAGCTCAAGGCCGCCGCGCAGGAGGCCACCGAGAGCGACGACATGAACAAGGCCGCCGAGATCACCGAGCAGCAGAAGGCCGCTGAGATTGAGCTCGCCGAGGCCAAGGCCGCCTGGACCGCCGAGCTCGACGCCAGCCCGCTCACCATCGACGTGAGTCAGATTGCCGACATCGTGTCCGTGACCTCTGGCGTGCCGGTTTCCTCGCTCACCGAGAGCGAGAGCCGGCGCCTGCTGCAGACCGAAAGCGTGCTCAAGACGCGCATCATCGGCCAGGATGAGGCAGTCGAGGCCGTCGCCAAGGCCGTGCGCCGCAGCCGCTCGCCGCTCAAGGACCCGCGTCGTCCCGGTGGCAGCTTTATCTTCCTTGGTCCCACCGGCACGGGCAAGACCGAGCTCGCCAAGACGCTCGCCGAGTACCTCTTTGGCAGCAAGGATGCGCTCATCAGCTTCGATATGTCCGAGTTCGGCAGCGAGTTCGAGGTCTCCAAGCTCATCGGTAGCCCTCCGGGTTACGTGGGCCACGACGAGGGCGGTCAGCTTACCAAGGCCGTTCGTCGTCACCCGTACTCGGTCGTGCTGTTCGACGAGATCGAGAAGGCGCACCCCGATATCTTCAACATTCTGCTGCAGGTGCTGGAGGAGGGCCGCCTGACCGATAGCCAGGGCAAGACGGTCGACTTCCGCAACACCGTGATCATCATGACGTCCAACGTGGGCGCTCGCGAGATTGCGCAGGATGCGAGCGTTGGCTTTGGCACCACCGGCGAGCAGGGCCTCACGTCGAGTGAGATCCGCGGCCGCGCGATGGGCGAGCTCAAGCGCCTGTTCCGCCCCGAGCTGCTCAACCGTATCGACGACATTGTGGTGTTCCAGAAGCTCTCGGGCGAGAATCTCACCAAGATCGCGCACCTGCTGGTGGACGACCTGCGTCAGCGTCTGATTGCCAACGGCATGAACATCAAGCTCACCGATGCGGCCTACGACAAGATCGTGGCCGAGGGCACCGACCTCACCAACGGTGCGCGTCCGCTGCGCCGTGCCATCCAAAAGCTCATCGAGGACCCGCTGTCCGAGGAGCTTCTGGCCGGCGAGTGGGGCGAGGGCGATACCGTCCTGTGCGACGTGGCCGACGGCAAGTTTGTCTTTAGCCACGGCACGGGTGAGATCCCGGCGCCGCGTCCGGCGGGTGCGCTCGGGGGCGATACCGCTCCGGCGGCGCCGCACACCGGAAACGCCGCGCCTGTGAGCAGCGGCGTGAGCTCGGGCCCCGGTGGCATGATGCAAGCCGGCTCTGGCGCGCTGTAGGGCATGGCGACAATTTGATACGCGCAATCGAGGCGCTCTGGCAAGGGCGCCTCGATTTGTAGAGCTGCGGTAACTGTGACCGTTACGCTATACGGTCCACCGTTAGCCGATGATGCGGGGGCGCTCGGCGTTTTCGACTGGTTTATGCACACAAAGTCTGGGAATATACAAGGCGCATGTCTTACTGTCTAACCAGTTGCGCCAAGGAGGCACCATGGACTACAAGATTACCGGCTACGAGCCCGCCCAGCTGTTCCATTTCTTTGAGGAGGTCAGCGCGATCCCCCGTGGGTCTGGCAACGAGAAAGGCATCAGCGATTTCCTGGTCGCGTTTGCCAAGGAGCGCGGTCTCGATGTGTATCAGGACGAGGTCTACAACGTCATCATTCGCAAGCCCGCATCTGCCGGCGCCGAGAATGCCCCGACCGTAATGCTGCAGGGCCACATCGATATGGTGTGCGACAAGTTGGGCTCCGTTGAGCACGACTTTACGACTGATGGTATCGACCTGGTCGTCAAGGACGGCGTCCTCACCGCTAACGGCACCACTCTGGGCGCCGACAACGGTATTGCCGTCGCTCTGATGCTCACTGTTCTCGATGACGATTCGATCGTTCACCCCGCCCTCGAGTGCGTATTCACTACCGACGAGGAGACTGGCCTGGTCGGCGCCGAGACGCTCGACAAGTCCCAGATTAGCGCCCGCACCATGATTAACCTTGACTCCGAGGAAGAGGGCGTTGCTACCGTCAGCTGCGCCGGCGGTGTCGTCGTTACCTACACCTGCCCGATCGCGCGCGAGCACAAGACCGGTAGCACCCTCACGCTCGACATCTCCGGCCTGCTGGGCGGCCACTCCGGCAGCGATATCAACCTGGAGCGCGGCAACGGCAACCTCATCATGGCCCGCATCATCGACCGCCTGATGGTCGCCGGCGAGCCCGCCATCGTTAGCTTTAACGGCGGCACCAAGGACAACGCCATCAACCGTGAGTGCAAGGCTGTTCTGGTCTACGCCGACCACGCTGCCGCCGAGGCCGCGGCCCAGATCGCAAAGGGCATCATCGCCGACGTTACTGCCGAGCTCGAGGTCTTTGACCCCGGCTTTACCTGCACCGTCGAGATTGCCGACGACGCCGAGGTCGAGGCCATGGATCAGAAGTCCGCGCTTGCCCTCATCCGCGCCCTGCGTCTTGCCCCCAACGGCGTGATTCGCCGCAACGTCGCCACCGACGGCTCCGTCGAGGTTTCCTCCAACATCGGTGTGGTTGCCACTTCTGACGACGAGGTCAAGATCATGCTGTCCCCGCGCTCCTCGATCACCTCGCTGCAGAACGAGTTCAAGGACCGCCTGCAGACGCTGGCCGATGTCCTGGGCTTCGACGCCAAGTTCGAGTTCGAGTATCCCGGCTGGAGCTATGCCGAGCATTCGCCGGTCCGCGAAGTCTTTGTCGAGAGCTATCGAGAGCTCTTTGGCTCCGAGCTGCGCATCGAGTCCATTCACGCCGGCCTTGAGTGCGGCCTGTTTGCCGAGGCCCTGCACGGCCTGGACGCCATCGCCGTGGGCCCGACGCTCTCCGATGTCCACACCCCGGACGAGAGCATGGAGCTCGCTTCTGCCGAGCGCTTCTACGAGCTGCTCATCGACGTCCTCAAGCGCCTCGCTGCGTAAAGGTCGCATTGACGGCGATCCAAAACCTTTGCTGATGGATTGCAAATGACATTACGAGAGGGGGCATTCGAGCGTTTGCGACGGGTGCCCCCCCCCTCTTTTGTTTGATAATTGCGAAATTACGGTCACCTAGTCCATTTCTGCCCTGATGAGGTCGAGGGTGCGCTGGCAGTTTTCGCGGACGGGGCCGAGCATATGCTCGCGCAGGTCCGCCATGCCGGGCAGGTCGGCGTATTCGTCCATGACCTCTTCCATGCAAATGGGTACCTCGTAGGCGAGGCCCATCATG
>CABSZR010000042.1 GCA_902482185.1 uncultured Collinsella sp.
CAACGAGTTCGCTGTCGAGAACATCGAGCTGCAGAAGGCCGGCTTCCGTCGTCTGGGCGTGCTCGGCGATTGGGACAACCCCTATCTGACGCTCTATCACCAGCATGACGCCGCCGACATCGAGGTTTTCAAGGCCATGTTCGACAAGGGCATGATCTATCGCGGCCACAAGCCCGTCCACTGGTGCAAGCACTGCCATACCGCACTTGCTGAGGCCGAGATTGAGTACTCCGACGAGACGAGCCCGTCCATCTTCGTGCGCTTTGAGATGACCTCCAAGCCCGCCGGCCTCGAGAACTTCGACGGCCCGGTCGACTTTATCATCTGGACGACCACGCCGTGGACCATCCCCTCCGACCAGGCCGTTTCCCTTAAGCCCGGCGCCGCCTATGTCGCCGTTGAGCACGACGGTCGTGCCGAGGTCATGCTCGAGGACCTGGCTCCCAAGTGCTGCGAGGAGTTTGGCTGGGAGTACACCCCGGTTGTGGTCGACGGTAAGCCCTATGTGGTTCCCGCCGAGACCTTCCACCACATCCACTACAAGCAGCCGATCTTTGACGGTGTTGAGGGCGTGGCGCTCCTGGCCGACTACGTCGGTGTCGATGACGGTACCGGTATCGTCCACAACTCGCCCGGCCACGGCGTCGACGACTACTTCGCCTGCCTCAAGGAAGGCATCACCGACATCTGCATGCCGGTTGATGACGACGGCAAGTTCTACACCGGCGAGGAGTTTGGTACCGGCGGCCCCTTCAGCGGCATGGATACCGATGAGGCCAACCCGCACATCATCGAGTTCCTGCGCGAGCGCGGCACCCTGGTCCTCGAGAAGAAGATCACGCACAGCTATCCGCACTGCTGGCGCTGCAAGCACCCGGTGCTCTTCCGTGCTACCGACCAGTGGTTTGTCTCGATGGACAAGACCGGTTTGCGTGAGCAGGCTGGCAAGGAGGTCCGCGAGAACGTCAAGTGGTATCCGGCCCATGCCGCCAACCGCATTGGCGCCATGGTCGAGCAGCGTCCCGACTGGTGCATCAGCCGCCAGCGCAACTGGGGCGTGCCTATCCCCAGCTACACCTGCGCCGACTGCGGCGAGAAGGTCATGAACGACGCCACGCTCGACGCCGTCATCAAGCTCTTCCACGAGAAGGGCTCCGACGCCTGGTTTACTGACGCTCCCGAGAGCTACCTGGGCGAGGCTTGCGTCTGCCCCAAGTGCGGCGGCCATCACCTCAAGGCCGATAAGGACATCCTCGATGTGTGGTGGGACTCCGGCGTCTCCTGGAAGGCTGTCTGCGAGTACCGCCCCGAGCTGGAGTATCCGGCGGATGTGTACCTCGAGGGCTCCGACCAGCACCGCGGTTGGTTCCAGAGCTCGCTGCTCACCTCGGTGGGTGCCAACGGCCATGCTCCGTACAAGGCGGTCGTCTCTCAGGGCTTCACACTCGATGGCCAGGGCCGCAAGATGTCCAAGTCGCTCGGCAACGTCATCGACCCCAACAAGGTCTGCGACGAGATGGGCGCCGATATCATCCGTCTGTGGGTTGCATCCGTCGATACCAGCTCCGACGTTTCCATCGACCACGAGATCCTTGCTCGTACGTCCGATGCCTACCGTCGCTTCCGCAACACGCTGCGCTTCCTGCTTTCCGAGCTCGAGGGCCAGTTTGAGCCTGAGACCGACGGTGTCGCCTTTGCCGACCTGCTGCCGCTCGACAAGCTCATGGTTGCCCGTCTGACCCAGGTTCAGGCCGAGGTCGACGACGCTTACTCTTGCTACGAGTTCCCGCGCGCTTACCGTGCGCTTTATGACTTCGTGGTTACCGAGCTTTCCAACGTGTACCTCGACGCCCTGAAGGACCGTCTGTACTGCGATAAGCCCGGCTCGCTCGAGCGCCGCAGCGCCCAGACCGTGCTGGCCGAGCTCTTCTCGATGCTCATGCGCGACCTGCAGCCGATCCTGTCCTACACCGTCGACGAGGCCATGGCATATGCGCCCGCCGGCTGCGTCGATCACCAGAAGTACGCCGCGCTGCTCGATTGGTACAAGTCGCCCATCACGGTCGACGAGGCCAATGAGTTTGAGGGCGTGCTCGAGGCTTCGCTTGAGCTCCGTAGCGCCGTGACCAAGGCCCTTGAGGATGCCCGCTCCGCCGGCACCTTCACCAAGAGCCAGCAGGTCCGCGTCAAGGCGGTCGTTCCCGCCGAGATGTACGCGCTGCTGACCGGTGATAAGGCCGTCGATCTGGCCGAGTTCTACATCGTCTCCGATGTTGAGCTGACCCAGGGCGAGGAACTCTCCGTTGCCATTGAAGCTGCCGAGGGCGAGTGCTGCGACCGTTGCTGGAACTACCGCACCACCGTCGGCGAGTACAACGGCCACGCTCACATCTGCAAACGCTGCGCTGATGCGCTGAACTAACCGTTGGGGACGTTCTTAAACGACTGTCAAACAAGAACGTCCCCAACGTCAACTTTTGTCACGTCCAAGCGGCATTCTGTTTTTCGGAATGTCGCTTTCGTTTTATGCTGGTTATTTCGCTTGCGTTGGTGGATATGTCGTGCGCTCTGCTTGTGGCAATATAAGATGTTTACTTGTGTTAAACGGAATTCGATGTTCTTGAGGGTAGGGGATTTCTTTGGGTCGTGCTGGGGATATGACGCCGCCTTTGCGCTGGCGGTTAGGTGTTGCTGGTGGGGTGGTGCTGGTTGTGCTGCTTTTTGATCAGCTGACCAAGCTTGCGGTTCGTGCCGTGGGCGACGCTTTGCATGTGACTGTTATCCCCGGTGTGATCGACTTTCTATTTGTCCGCAATATCGGTGCTGCCTTTAGCATGGGCGAGGGGCATGGCGTTGCGTTTGCTTTGCTGGCGCTTGCGGTCATTGTCGCCATTGCCGTGTACTTGCTTCGCGCGCCCCAGCTTGCTCGCTTGGAGGTTGTGGGCATGGCTATGGTCGCGGGCGGCGCCATTGGCAACGCGATCGACCGTCTGGCCTTTGGCTTCGTGACCGATTTTATTGCCACCACCTTCATCGACTTTCCTGTCTTTAACGTGGCCGATATCGGCATTACCGTGGGCGTCGTGCTCGCCCTCTTCGGCTACATGTTCTTGAGTCCCGCGGCCCGCGAGGTTGATGCGACTGCCGAGCTCAATGCCCGTGATGAGGCCCGCGCTAAGCGCAAAGCCAAGCAGCGTGGGGAGCGTGCCCGCAAGATTCGCGAAAGGAATGAGCGTTAATGGCCGACATCCATATTCTTGTTGCCGACGATTCCGCTGGTCAGCGTCTTGACGCCTATTTGGGCGCCAACGATGGCTGTCCCACGCGCTCTGCCTGCGCGCATCTGATCGAGGGAGGCGCCGTTGCCGTCAACGGTGAGACTTGTCTCTCTAAAAAGTACGCCGTACGCGCCGGCGATCGCATCTCGGTCGACTTGCCCGAGCCGCACGACCCGACCGACGTGATTCCCGAGGCCATTCCCCTCGATATCCGCTACGAGGACGACTACCTTATCGTGCTCTCCAAGCAGCGGGGCCTGGTGTGCCATCCCGCCCATGGCCACGAGAGCGGCACCCTTGCGAACGCTCTGGTCTACCACTGCGGCATCGATCATCTTGGTACTGTGCAGGGTGAGGACCGCCCCGGCATCGTGCATCGCCTGGATCGCGATACCTCGGGCCTTATGCTCGCGGCAAAAGATGACGACACCCAGCGCGCGCTTCAAAATCTCATCCGCACGCGCACGCTCGACCGCCGCTATATCACGCTTGTCCACGGGCACATCGCCATGGACGAGGGCACCATCAATACCGGTATCGCCCGTTCTACGCGCGACCGCGTCAAGATGGCGGTTTCGGATGACCCCTTTGCCCGTCAGGCCATTACGACCTTTAAGGTCCTCGAGCGCTTTGATTCCACGCGTTTTGACGACGGCTATACGCTCGTTGAGTGCCACCTGTTTACGGGCCGCACACATCAGATTCGCGTGCATATGCGCCATATCAACCACGCCTGCGTGGGCGATCCGCTCTACGGCAAGTGCGATGCGCGTGCCGATCAGGGCCTGACCAGGCAGTTCCTGCATTCTTGGCGCGTTGCGTTCGATCATCCCGTAACGGGGAAGCGCATTGAGTGCCGTGATGAGCTGCCGTGGGATCTTGCCGCGGTTCTGGACGATCTGGCCCCGCGTTCGCTTGGTCGCACTGCCGCCGGCGACGACATCGTTCCGCAGCTCGGTCTTCTCGAAGCCTAGCCAGTATTAGGTGGTTTCTTGAACTCGGTAAGCCTGCGGTAAGATATACGATTGTTTACGTTACACGTTGCTGGGAGCCTGCATGCTCGCCTTTTTACAAACCAACACACCCATCGTGATCTTCAACCAGATTGTCGTCACGCTGCTCACGGTCTGCTTTCTGTACCAGGTGGTCTTCTTTGTCATTGGCGCTCTTCGTGGCGAGGTCGCGCCTCCCAAGGCCAAAAAACTCCATCGCTATGCCTTCTTTATCGCGGCGCATAACGAGGAAGCCGTAATTGCCAATCTCGTACGCTCCATCAAGGACCAGGACTATCCGTCCGAGCTTATCGAGGTCTTTGTCGTTGCCGATGCCTGCACCGACAACACGGCGCAGCTCGCGCGCGAGGCCGGTGCCATTGTTTACGAGCGCAATGACCTGGCCCGCAAGGGCAAGAGCTGGGTCATGGACTTTGGCTTCGACCGCATTCTCAACGAGTATCCCGACACGTTTGAGGGCTACTTTATCTTCGATGCCGACAATGTTATCTCCCGCGATTACGTCTCCAAGATGAATGATGCCTTTGACCAGGGCTTCCATGTGGTCACGAGCTATCGCAATTCCAAGAACTTCGGCAGCTCGTGGATCTCGGCTGCTAATGCCACGTGGTATCTAC
Source organism: uncultured Collinsella sp. (assembly GCA_902482185.1). Taxonomy (GTDB): domain Bacteria; phylum Actinomycetota; class Coriobacteriia; order Coriobacteriales; family Coriobacteriaceae; genus Collinsella. Next base: position 4,909 of record CABSZR010000042.1, read on the forward strand.
GCGAGGCGCGCTTCCTCAACAACGCGCGTAATATCTGCAAGACGTCCTGCGCTGTTTCGGGTTCGGGTTACCTTATCTCGTCAAGCGTTATCGAGGGCATGCACGGTTGGCAGTTCCACACGCTGACCGAGGACATTCAGTTCACTACGTTCTGCGCTATTCACGGTATTCGCATTGGCTATGCGCCGGCGGAGTTCTTTGACGAGCAACCCGTGACGTTCAAGGCATCCTGGAAGCAGCGTATGCGCTGGACCAAGGGCTTTTACCAGGTGTTCTTTACCTACGGTAAGCATCTGGTCAAGTCGACGTTCCGCTATCATCGCTTTGCCGCCTACGACATGTTCATGACGATCGCCCCGGGTATGCTGCTATCGCTGATCTCGATGCTCGCTAATGCGACGTTCTTGATTGTGGGTGGCCTTTCGCATGGTTTCTTGGCTACCGAAGTCGAGATGCAGGCGTGCGCCGCTTCGCTCATTATGACCTTCGCCATGATGTATCAGACCTTCTTTATCCTGGCGCTGCTCACGACTATCTTTGAGTATAAGCACATTCACTGCGCGCAAAAGTGGCGTCTGGTGACTAACCTGTTTACCTTCCCGATCTTTATGTTCAGCTATATCCCCATCACGGTGGCCGCGCTGTTCCTGAAGGTCGACTGGGTGCCGACGCAGCACGCCGTCAACGTTACCCTTGACGAGGTCATGCAAGGCGCCAAATAACCACCACCAAAACCACCGCAAAGGGGACAGGCACCTTTGTGGTGGTTTTTGCTTTTGCGATGCAGCTCGAGGAGGAGTCCGATGGTCTATATCCCGTTTTGGATTTGCATCTTTGCCGGCGTGGCAATTGATGCCCGAGAGCGACGGTTTCCCAATGGGCTTGCCGGCGCATGTGCCGTGGCGGCGTTGGCGGGCGTTTGGCTCGACCTCGGTTTGAACACAGCGCTTGACCACGCCGGTCTTGCGGTCATCGTCTACCTTGTCCTTGTGCTTACTGAGTCACTCTGGCGTCGCCTTCGCCACGCCCCCGGCATTGGCATGGGGGACGTCAAGGCACTCTTTGCCCTTTGTACCTTCGATCCCCTGGGCGGCGTTGTCGCGTTTGCGGTTGCGCTCCTGACCCTTGCCGTCGCTTGCCTCATCGCAAAATCACGCTCCCTGCCATTGCTGCCGTTTTTGGTGCCTGTTTTTGCCATAATCGAGGTCGTGGGCTGCACTTTGTAACCGATTGCGCATCCTTCTTAAGGAGCATGCCATGGCAACTAATCAAGAAACGGCCGTCATTAAGGCGCGCATGGACCGTATCCCCTCGGCGTTGTCGCCCGAACTTGTCGAGCGCATTGCCGCCGATCGTGCTTCGGGCTATGTCAACCCGTATCGTTGCAACGACGATCAGGCTATTCGTCGTATTGATCGCGCCGCCGACAAAGGCACGCTTATGCGTCCGGCGTTTATGCGCGATACCGAAAAGATACTTCATCTTCCGGCGTACACCCGTTATGCAGGTAAAACGCAGGTCTTTAGCTTCCGTAGCAATGACGATCTGTCACGCCGCGGTTTGCACGTGCAGCTTGTCTCGCGCATTGCGCGCGATATCGGTCGCGCCCTGGGGCTCAATTGCGATCTGATCGAGGCGATTGGCCTGGGCCACGACTTGGGACACACGCCTTTCGGCCATGCCGGCGAGCGCTTCCTCAACGATATCTTTCATGAGCGTACGGGGCGTTATTTTTTCCATAACGTGCAGTCGGTCCGCGTGCTCGACGCGCTATACGGCCGCAACGTGTCGCTCCAGACGCTCGACGGCGTGCTATGCCATAACGGCGAGTACGAGCAGCGTGTGTTTGAGCTCTCGGACATGAGCTCCTTTGACCAGTTTGACCAGACGGTTGAGGATTGCATTGCCAAGGGCTATAGCGCAATTGGGCACCTGCGTCCCATGACGCTCGAGGGCTGCGTGGTCCGCATCTCGGATATCCTTGCCTATGTTGGGCGCGATCGCCAAGACGCCATTGCGGCGGGCCTGCTGTCGCCCGATGCTTTTGACGATGGCCTGGGTGGGGCATACAACAGCTGGATCCTTACGCATGCCTCCATCGATATCGTTGAGCATAGCTACGGCAAACCGCGCATCGAGATGAGCGAGGAGCTGTTTGAGGAAATCCGCCGAGCCAAGCGCGAGAACTACGAGAAGATCTATAGCAAGGGCGGCATCGAAGGCGACTCCGAAGCGGAACTGCGCGAGGCGTTCGAAAAGCTCTACGACCGTTGCCTGCAGGATATAAACGAAGGCGACGAGTCCTCGTACATCTTTAAGCACCACATTTCTCGCATTGATCAGCAGCTTTCCTACTACGACCGTACCTATGCCTGGCAGGACGACAAGGATCAAGCGGTAGTGGATTACATCGCGAGCATGACGGACGGCTATTTCTGCGAGCTCACGAGCAAGTTGTTCCCGGGATTGAAGTTTCCGCACCGTACCTATATTAACGAACGGTAGTTCGTATATATTCGGTATACTTGTTAATGAAAAAGTTTTTGATTGATGCACGGGATGGCTATGGACGACCTTTTTTCTGCCTCGACGCGCGAGCGTTCCTTTCAGAATGCGCCGCTTGCGGTTCGCATGCGCCCCAATTCGCTCGACGAGTATGTGGGCCAGCAAAAGGCCGTCGGTAAGGGCTCATGGTTGCGTGCCGCGATCGAGCACGACGTGCTTTCGAGCGTGATTCTGTACGGGCCGGCCGGTACGGGTAAGACGACGCTGGCCCACATTATCGCCAACCATACAAAGAGCGAGTTTGTCGAGGTCAGCGCCGTGACGGGCACCGTGAAGGACTTGCGTCGCGTGATCGACGAGGCCAAGACGCGCCTGAATACGTACGACCGCCGCACCATTCTATTCATCGATGAGATTCACCGTTTCTCTAAGTCGCAGCAGGATGCCCTGCTGCATGCAGTTGAGAACCGTACCGTCATTATGATTGGCGCTACGACGGAGAATCCGTACTTCGAGGTCAACTCGGCGCTGCTCTCACGTGGTCGAGTCGTGGAGCTTGAGCATTTAAAGGACGAGGATATCGCCATGCTTATCGAGCGTGCGCTCGAGGCACCTCAGGGCCTGAACGGCAAATTCTCGGCCGATGATGATACGGTCAAGACCATTTGCACGCTGGCAGCGGGTGATGCACGCTCGGCCTTGACGACGCTTGAGTTGGCGAGCGAGATTGCCGTCACGCGTCCCGATACCGAGGGAACGCCAGCGCCCGCGGCGGGGGAGCGCTATCCCATAACTGTTGACGACGTGAAGATTGCCAATCCGCGCCGTGGCTTTTCGTACGACAAAAACGGTGACATGCACTACGACATCATCAGTGCGTTTATTAAGTCTATGCGTGGTAGTGACCCCGATGCCACGATCTATTGGCTCGCGCGCATGATCGATGCAGGGGAGGATCCTAAGTTTATCGCTCGTCGTATTATGATTCAGGCTTCTGAGGATGTTGGCAACGCCGACCCGCAGGCGCTTTTGGTGGCGCATGCCGCGTTTAAGTCTGCCGAGGTCATTGGCTATCCCGAGTGCCGCATTAACCTGGCTCAGGCTGCACTCTATGTGTGCTTGGCGCCAAAATCCAACGCGTGTGAGGCTTCGATCGATGCGGCGCTGGCCGATATCCATTCTAGTGGGCTTCGCGAGGTGCCGAGTTATCTGCGCGATCGCCATCGCCCGGGCAGCGATGAATACGGTGTGTATAAGTATCCACATGATTATCCCGAAGGCTGGGTCGATCAGCGCTATTTGCCCGAAGGCTTGGAACGCGGTGCATTTTGGCAGCCTGCCGGCCGCGGTTGGGAAGAATGGCGCGTAGAGCAAAGTGAACGCGACCGCAGCGGGAATGCACCGAAGTAGCTGCTGATAATTTTGTCCCACGTTGCTGCTAATGGCATGTTCGGTCCCCTTTGGGGTACCATGGAAAACGTCTGTATATCGATTCATTTGGGAGGCTTGTATGAGTCCCATTCAAATCGCCCTGCTGCTGCTCGCCGTTGCCGGCGTGTGGGCCATCGCTGAGCTCGCGCTTACCCTGCGCAAGACCCGCAATGTTGTCGACTCGCTCGATAAGACCGTGAACGACCTCAACAACACCATCGCCGAGGCTCAGCCTGTGGTGGCAAAGCTCGATGGCGCTGTCGATGAGCTTACGCCGGCGCTTGCCCAGATGGAGCCGCTGCTTAAGTCGAGCAAGACGGCAGTTGATGCCCTTACCTCCAATCTCGTAGAGGTCGAAGCCGTGGTTCGCGAC
>CABSZR010000043.1 GCA_902482185.1 uncultured Collinsella sp.
TTTTTCAAGCAGAAGACGGCATACGAGATCAGCCTCGGTCTCGTGGGCTCGGACGGCTCGCACAACCAAGTCCCCGCCGGCATTATCGCCCCCATCAAGGTGGGCGATCGTACCGTCGGCACGCTCAAGTTCTACTACAAGACCCCGCGCGCCGTCGACCGTACCCAGTATGCGCTTGCCTCGGGCTTTGCCGAGATCTTGTCCACGCAGCTCGCCATCCACGAGCTCGAGGTGCAAAAGGAACTCACGGCGCGCGCCGAGGTGCGTGCGCTGCAGGCGCAGATTAACCCGCACTTCCTGTTCAACACGCTGAACACCATTGCATCGTTTACGCGCACCGATCCGCTGCGGGCCCGCGAACTGCTTCGTGAGTTCTCATCGTTCTATCGTGCCACGCTCGACAACTCGGGATCGCTTATTCCGGTCTCGCGCGAGGTTGCACAGACCAAGCGCTACCTTACCTTTGAGAAGGCCCGCTTTGGCGAGGACCGCGTGCTTGCGACGTTCGATGTGTCCGAGGACGTGGAAGATACGCTGGTGCCGGCGTTCGTGATCCAGCCGATTGTCGAGAACGCCGTGCGTCATGGTATGGGCGATGACGACGCCCTGAGGATCGACGTGACCGTTCACCAAGACGGCGAGGATGCAATCTTGATTGCCGTGGCCGATAATGGCGTGGGCATGGATGAGGGTACCGCCGCCAGACTGTTTGACGAGCGTTCTGCCCGTCCCGACGCCAGCTCTCCCCAGGGTGGCGGCGCCGGTGTGGCCATGCACAATATTTCGGAGCGCATCCATCGCTTTTATGGGCCGCACTCCTATACGCGTGTTGAATCGGCGCCGGGCAAGGGCACCAAAGTGCTCCTTCATCTTGATTTGTCAGAGAGCATCTTTGACATTCAAGAGTAAAATAAAAGGCTACGGGCTCAACGTCATGCGACGGATGCCCGGCGTAGTTAGTTGACGAAAGGTTTTATCCCTATGCTGCGTGCGATGATTGTGGATGATGAGGCGCCGGCTCGCTCGGAGCTTCGCTTCCTGCTCGAGCAAACGGGCAAGATCGGCACGATCACGGAGGCGTCGAGCGTCCGCTCCGCCATCGAGATGCTTATGGAAAGTCGCGTGGATGTCGTGTTTCTCGATATCTCGATGCCCGGTGCCTCGGGCCTGCAACTTGCCGAGGCGCTGCATAAGCTCAAAAATCCGCCGGCGATCGTGTTTGTGACTGCGTATAGTGACCATGCGGTCGAGGCATTCGACGTGGATGCCGTCGATTATCTGATGAAGCCGGTCGAGGAAGCTCGCTTGGATCGCGCGATCGAGAAGGTCATGCAACGCGCCAAGCCGGTTACGGACAGCAAGGTGACCATCGAGCGTATCCCGGTGGAAAAGGGCGGCCGCAAGGTGCTCATTCCCGTGGACGACATTCGCTTTATCATGGCCAAGGACGATTACTCCTGCATCTATACCGTCGATGATCGCTTTTTGTCGACGACCTCGCTGGCGCAGTTTGAGGCCAAGCTCTGCGACTTTGGCTTCTTCCGTGTTCACCGCCGCTATATCGTCAACTTGGCGTGCGTCACGGACGTCGAGACGGTGCCCTCGGGCGCCATCCAGCTGGGCATTACGGGCGTCGACGAACGCGTGCCGGTTTCGCGCCGCCGCGTCGTGCCGCTCAAGAAGGCCCTGAGTCTCTAGCACACTGGCCCCGCAGCCCTGTAGACCCATCGTCTGCGGAGTTGTGGGGCCTTTTTTGTATGTATCTGCCGAATCGTTTTTTTGCGGAAGGGATTCCATGAACAGTGCAAGTGCCAAGCGCATCGACATCATCTCGGACACCCACGGCTATTTATCGCCTGCGCTCTTGGATGAGCTTGAGGGCGCAGACCTGATTATCCACGCTGGCGACCTCACGTCAGAGATGGACTACGAGCACCTATGCACCATCGCCCCCGTGCGGGCCGTACTGGGCAACAACGATTACTACCGCGACTACGGTCCCGATGTAGACCGTCTTGCGCTCTTTACCTACGAAGGCCTCAAATTCGCCGTAGCCCACTACCGCGAAGACCTTCCGGTGGGATCCGTAGACGTAGCCATCAACGGCCACACCCACGTAACCAAAGAAGCCCAAGTGGGTCGCTGCTTAGTCCTCAACCCGGGCAGCGCCAGCTACCCTAGAGGCACCCGAGGCCCCACCATGGCCAGAATGCTCGTCAAAGACGGCAAGATCCTAAGCACCAAGTTTATTGACCTAGACTAACCGCAACAAAAACGGGGGATGCAGATGCGTCCCCCGTTTCCATTTGAGCCAAAGGCGGAGCTTCAGCAAGATCCATCAGACCAACCCCGCCGAGGAGCACGCGGGCTAGCCGCGCAGCGGAGCACGCCCGCAAAACTGGTTGAATAATGTGACGGCAGGGAGGGTCCCGAAAAATTTTTTCAAAAAAGTTGTTGCGCGCCGGACAGACTTCTGTGTATACTAATCCCCGCAGCGCACGCGAGCGGAAACAAACGCGAACGTCTGCCTGGGGAGTTAGCTCAGTTTGGTTAGAGCGCCGGCCTGTCACGTCGGAGGTCGCGGGTTCGAGCCCCGTACTTCCCGCCAACGCAATTAAAGCCACGTTTTCGGACGTGGCTTTTTGCGTTTGATGCACTTTGTTTCGATAGAACGATCGCCCTAGTGCATCTTCGCCCAGAATCCTCGCGCCTTCGGGAACGCAAGTAAAATCTAATAAATATATCTGTCTGAACAACAGCTTTGTTGCGCAACACCTGTTCTACGAGACAGGGGGTTAGGTTATACTAAATTGCACTGTGCGCCGCATCTGATGCATTTCGCTCCAAGCGCGGCACTCAGTGGATATCGGATTTACCATTTGGATGTCCTGGCGGTCATTTAGCGTCTCGACACAAGCTCGGCCCCGGAGCTCGTTCGAGCTGTTCGTATTCCTTGAAAGGGGAAAAATGGACATATCGAGGAAGACTGATTACGCCCTTCGTATGCTGGCGATGCTTGCTGAGGATCCGGAGCGTTTGCTTTCTGTTCGCACCGCTGCCGAAGAGGTCAATGTTCCGTATTCGTTTGCCCGCTCGATTCAGCACGGTTTGGTCCAGGCCGGTATTGTGGAGAGCCTGCGTGGCGTCCACGGTGGCATGCGTCTCAAGGTCAGTCCGGACGACGTCACTATCCGCCAGGTCGTCGAGGCCGTTCAGGGTCCTATGGTTATGAACGATTGCACCGCGCCCGATGGTGACTGTGCGCGCATGGGCGCGTGCTGCTATCATCCCCTGTGGGCCGGAGCCCAGGCGTTGATGCGCGACTACCTCGATTCCGTTTCGCTCGGCGACATCGTCGCTCACCGCCAGTTCCCAGCCGTCGATCCCAAGTTCGCCGACCGCGAAGCGTTTCCCGAGTACGCCACCTGCGAGTGCGCTTACCGGGAGGAATAACGCCGCATAAGGAGCATAGCCATGATTCAGGACCCCTTTCGTTCGATGATTCGTTCGGAAGGGGTCCTGCGTTATCGTGACCTTCCGTGGCGCCGCACACGCGATCCGTACATCATTTGGCTTTCTGAGGTCATGCTGCAGCAAACGCAGGTGCCGCGTGTGGAGGCGCGCATGCCGGTGTGGCTCGATCGTTTTCCGACTGTGCAGGCGCTTGCCCAGGCCGCGCCTTCCGATGTTTTGGACGCTTGGCAGGGCATGGGCTACAACCGACGCGCTCTGGCGCTTCATGGGGCCGCTCAGCGCGTTGTAGAGGACTGGGATGGGGAGTTTCCGCGCGAGACGCGTGACTTGGTCGCTCTGCCCGGCATTGGCCCGGCAACGGCGCAGGGCATCCGTTCGTTTGCGTTTGATCTTCCGGGCGTGTATCTGGAGACCAATGTGCGCACAGTCTTTCTGCATCACTTCTTTCCCGATGTACCGGCTGTTCCCGATCGCGAGCTGGTGCCGCTGATCCAAGCTGCCTGTCCGGCGGTCCCCGGTGCGGCGGCGGACGAGATCGCGCCCTTTGCCGCGCCTCAAGACGATGCCGACACGCCGCGCGCGTGGTATTACGCATTGCTGGATTACGGCGCGTATCTTAAAAAGACACTGCCCAATCCGTCCAGGCGGTCGGCGGGCTATAGTCGTCAGTCCAAGTTTGAGGGCTCGCGTCGCCAAAAGCGCGCGCATATCGTGCGTATGTTGTTGGCAGCGCGCGATGGGCAGCCGGCGGGGATTACGCTTGCTGATGCCGTGGTGGGCGTTAACGAGATGGAAGCGGCAGCCGGTCGCGGGCCGGTCGAGTGCGACTTGATCGCGGGCATTCTAGCTGACCTGGAGCGCGAGGGCTTTTGCCGAGCCGAGGACGATCGTTGGTTGAGTGCGTAGCCCGCTCAAATCTGAAGAACGGGATTGTAAGGTTTAAATTCGCGGCTTGAGGGCATCCTAAAGACAAGGTCGCTCAAAGCCTATGGGCGGCACGTGTTGAAGGGAAGTACACCTATGGATTTTGAGAATTCCCAAACCAAGAAGAACCTCGAGACCGCTTTTGCCGGTGAGTCCCAGGCACACACCAAGTATCGCTACTACGCATCTAAGGCCAAGAAGGATGGCTACGTTCAGATTTCGAATATCTTTGCCGAGACGGCGGGCAACGAGTCCGAGCACGCCAAGCTGTGGTTTAAGTATCTGCACGACGGCGCCGTTCCGGGCACTCTGGACAACCTGCGCGACGCCGCCGCGGGCGAGAACTACGAGTGGACCACGATGTACGACGAGTTCGCCAAGACCGCCGAGGAGGAGGGCTTTGCCGAGATCGCCGAGAAGTTCCGTGGTGTCGCCGCCGTCGAGAAGGCCCACGAGGAGCGCTACAACAAACTCGTCGAGCGCATCGAGTCGGGCGAGGTGTTTGAGCGTGAGGGCGTGAAGGTATGGAAGTGCCTGAACTGCGGGCACCTGCACGTTGGTGCTGAGGCGCCTGAGGTGTGCCCGGTGTGTAACCACCCGAAGGCGTACTTTGAGGAGCAGGTGGTGAACTACTAGCGCTTGGCGCTGGCTGCTGCGGAGCGCAGGGCGGGAAATGCCTTTCCCTCTCGCTCACGGCTGCGCAGGGTCGCGCGAGGCAAAGGCATTTCCCGCCCTGCGCTCCGGCTTCGGGTCGTTGCGTGCTCGTTACAGAAAAGCTGATAAGAAGTTTGTGTGCCGCCCCTTATGGGGCGGCACGTTTTTGTGGGGGCCGGTTGGGGCGGTGACGTTGCTTAGAGGGTACACTGGGTAGCGTTGGCTATTCGTTTCCTCTTGTGAGGTGTTGGTTATGGGTAAGAAGTCTCGGGCTCGGGTTGCTGCGGCGGGAACTCGCAAGGATCCTGGTCGTCGGGTTGCCGAGGGTAAAAAGGCCGATCGTGCTGAGAAGGACAAGAAAGTCGGCGCGCATGCTCATCCTGAGTGGGCGCCTCATTTGAATTCGGCTAGTGAGGATTTGACTGCCAAGTTGTTTACTCTGGTCGAGGTAATTTTGGGCGTGGTGCCCCTTGTGGTTATCGGTTTATTCTTGGCTTCGAAGGACGCTACGAGTGTCGATAAACTCACCGAGGTCTTTTCGCAGGAGCCCTCGATAGTAGTTACGTTTATCTCTGCGTGCCTGCAGCCGTTTGTGGCGTACATGCTGTACATGATTTATCGCAAATACTGCGAGGGCGATGCGGGCTTTGCCGCCGGCAACCTGATCGGTCTTTTGTGCTCCGAGATCCTACTGCTCAATATCCCGGGCGTCATCGGTATGGGCATCTTGCTGTGGCGTGTTTGGCGCAACGTTGCCCCGCACTTTGAGAGTTGGCTGTTTGAGCGCCGCTTTGCGGGCGTGGTGGCCGATATTGCGGGCTCGCTCGTGATTCTAGCCTTGGCGTTTCTGTGCGCCACCGCCGCCCGCGGTCTCGCGGGCATGTAGTCTGTTCTCACCGACCACGGGGCGCAGGGCGGGGAAACCTTCCCCTCTCGCTCACGGCTTCGCAGGGTCGCGTTGAGGGAAGGTAGTCCGGCCTCCCGCCCTGCGCTCCGGCGTTGAGTCGTCGCATGCTCGTTACAGAAAAGCTGATAATAAGTTTGTGTGCCGCCCCTTTGGGGCGGCACTTTTTGTGTGGGGTCCCGGTCTCCACAATTTTCGTCAAGCTTTTGGTTAGATTTTGGTCAGTTGGCGTAAGGGTGGAAGGCCAAAAGATTGCTGACGAAAAAAGCTCAGAGAAAGTGCTGGTAGGGGAGTTGTTGAGCTTTTCGACAGCTTTTGAGCAAAAGAAACTTTGTGGCTATTGCCGGCGATTGCGTTGTCGCGGTCATGGCGGTGCGGGATGCTGGTCGTAAGCGTCGAATGCTCCGACTTTGGAGGCCAACATGGACCTGTTTCTTGAGACTCCGCAGCAACAAGCTGAGCGCATGCTGCGTCAGCAGCAACGACTCATGGAGATGCAAATGCAAGGGGCGGCAGCCCAGCCCTTTGCGCAAAATGTCGTGCCCGCTGCTGTACCTGCAGCTGTGCCCGGGTGTGAATCGGCGCCAGAGGCCTATTCCGTACAGCAAGATTCATATGCGCAGGAGCTCGCGTTCGACAAGCGTCGTGCGCGTCGTCGCCGTGTGGGCCAGCGCTTGCGCACATTGGCGATGATCGTGCTCATCCCGTTAGGGCTTGCGGCCATCTTTCTGGCGTCGTATGCCCTCACGTGCATCCTCAACGGCGCATCGCCCAACGAGGTGCTCCAACATCTGTCAGCCCTCGGCCAGCGCCTAGGCGATGTCATAACAACAATCCGCGCCGGCTGGGAGAGTTAGCGTTTGTCACATTAGGACTTCTAGGGTGTAGGGATTATCGCCACGAGCGGAATTCTTGCATCCTGTGGGTCCTGTCGTGCGACTGAATAGTATTATTGAAGATAAATAATAATAGGATTTGTTATGTATAAGCAGGATTTAGAACAGACTCTTTTGGGCATTGACGAAGAGGCGGAGCTGGAAATAGGTCCAAGAGACGACAGGCCGAACGTTGTATTGGTGGGAGGAAGCGCCTTCATGCTAAACGATGTGACGAATCGTTCGGTTACCCATGACATTGATGTGTTTGAGGCAGATAGGTGCCTCCGCGAGATCATAGCTCGGTACCCCGAGGTGAATGGTATGGCGGTGGCATATTGTAATCAGATGCCGTTCAATTACGAAGATCGTTTGATTCCCTTGGATATTGGGGCGCGTTTTATCAGGTACTTTACGCCATCCTTGGAGGACCTGGCGGTAATGAAGCTCTATGCCTACCGTCCGAACGACATCATCGATCTTCATAGTCAGGCATTCGTCGACCGACTTGATTGGGGGCTGCTCGAACGGCTTATATTCGACGAGGGAGAAGCACTGGCGTCGTCGCCTTCGGAGCGAAGCTATCAAGAGATGGTCTGTGCATACAGGCAATACAAAAAGGAGGTGCTCGGTTGAATCTGACCTTTGAGGGATTCTTAAAAGGCTATTGCCGAGAGCTATCCGGACAGCAGTCGCTGAGTTTTAGAAAATTGGTTGAGCAGGCGACGACGGATGCGCCGCGCGTGGCGGAGCCTCTGTTTTTGCTCGCTTTGGCGCAAGGAAAAGCCGAATACGTTCTGGGCTTATCCGAGGGCTCGTGGATGGAACAGGATTACCGAGACGTTTTATCCTTGTACGGCCAAGCGGGTAGCATGGCGTCTCTATGCGCCAAAAGTGAGCTCCCTAATCGTTATGCCAACGTTTGGCGTGCGTATAGAGCGGTGAAGGAAAAGCCAGCGGCCGATAGAAGGGTGAACGCCCTGATGAGAAAGAAAACGCTGGAAGCATTGGAGGAATCGGGTGTAACGCGCTATGGCCTCTGCCGTGCTCTGCGCCTGAATAAAGGAAACGTATACGCATACTTGGCCGGCGATGACTCAAAGGTGAGCAGGAAAACGGCGCGCCGCATTATGGAATATGCGGAGGAGAGGGGCACCCAAGAAGGGGCCGGGCGCCCGGTGTGTGTGGCGGGGTAAGATTGATCGCGGTTTTGATTGATGATCGATTGAGTTTGTTGGGCGGAGTCTATGTCTGCTATTGATATCGTGCTTGTTGTGATCGCCTTGGTGGCGGTGGGGGTTGCTGTGGCTTGCACCCTCCAACTCAAGAGCCTGCGTGCCGAGTTGCGGGAGCGTGGCGACAGTAGCGCGGAAACGCTGGCAGCACTCGAGCAGGCCAACAACGCGCTCGATGCTCTGAACGCCGCGCTGGCCGAAACCCGCCGCACGGCCAATGCCATCGCGCAGCAGCAGACGACAGATGCGGCCGTGGAGCAGCAACGTTACCTGACCATCGCACGTGAGTTTTCGCAAGCTGGTGACCGGATGGATGACCTGCGCCGCGAGACGGCCCAACAGCTCGGTGCCAACCGCGAGGGCATCGAGCACCGCCTGGACAAGGTGCGCGAGACGGTCGATGCCCAACTGGGCGCCATCCGCAAGGACAACAACGTGCAGCTCGATCAGATGCGCGCGACGGTGGACGAGAAGCTCTCCCGTACGCTCAACGATCGCCTGTCTGCATCGTTTAAGCAGGTGAGCGACCAGCTCGAGGCCGTGTACAAGGGCCTGGGCGACATGCAATCCATCGCCACCGGCGTGGGCGATCTTAAGCGCGTGCTGGGCAATGTGAAGGCGCGCGGTATTTTGGGCGAGGTGCAGCTGGGTGCGATCCTGACGGACATCCTTACGCCCGACCAGTATCTGGAAAACGTCGCCACCAAGCCCGGCGCCTCGGAGCGCGTTGAGTTTGCCGTCAAGCTGCCGGTAGACGAGGGCGATCCCGTGCTGCTGCCAATCGACTCCAAATTCCCGGGCGACGCGTACGAGCATCTGCTTGACGCACAAGAGTCGGGTGACGCTGAGGCTGTTGCCGCTGCGCGCAAGATGCTCGATGCGATGGTGAAGCGCGAGGCAAAGGACATCTGCGAAAAGTATCTGAGCGTGCCCGCGACCACCAACTTTGGCATTATGTTTGTGCCGTTTGAGGGCCTGTATGCTGAGGTCGCCAGC